>NZ_BAABRU010000014.1 GCF_039545135.1 Herpetosiphon gulosus
TGGTGATGCCAGGCGACAACATCCAAATGACGGTGGAGTTGATCGTTCCGGTAGCTATCGAACAAGGCTTGAAGTTTGCGATTCGTGAAGGTGGCCGCACCGTGGGTGCTGGCATCGTGACCGAAATTATCGCATAAGCTATTGCTTTGAATCAGCACAAACGCGATCAGCCACTTGGTCTGATCGCGTTTGTGCCTCAACCTGCGTTATCAGCAGGCTACGCATGACGAACGGGGGCAACCCCGCATTATTATGTTTGGCCCTGATTTACATCTACAGAGGGTTCTCATGGCAAAGAAAGAAAACCGCATTGTAATCACCTTGGCTTGTACTGAGTGTGGTGATCGCAATTACACAACGACCAAAAATCGCAAAAACGACACAAATCGTTTAGAATTGATGAAATACTGCCCTCGTTTGCGCAAACGCACGTTGCACCGCGAAACGAAGTAGTATTAGAATTGCGCACACGCGGTCGCGCCTAGCGCCCCGCAGCATTTCTATTTCATCAGGAGGTTGTGGTGGCCGTGGCAACAGAAGAAAAAGAAGATTACAAACCGAATCCAATCGCCCAATTTTTCCGCGATGCGTTTTCGGAAATGCGTAAGGTCGTTTGGCCAAGCCGCGAGGAAACTCAACGCTTAACGCTGGTCGTTATTGGCATTTCGTTGTTGGTTGGGTCGATTCTAGCAGTCTTCGACTTGCTATTTGAAACGCTGGTGCGGCTGATCCAATAATTACCCGCCGACTGCGAGGCTCAGAATGTCTGACAACGAAGAAGAAAAATCCATTACTCCCGAAGGTGTCCATTGGTACGTGATTCATACCTATTCAGGTTATGAAAACAAAGTGATGCAAAATCTACGACATCGGATTGAATCGATGGACATGCGGAATCAAATTTTCCGTGTGGTCGTGCCAACCGAAGAAGAGATTGAAATCAAAAATGGGCAACGTCGGACTGTTCAAAAAAAGGTGTTTCCTGGCTATGTGCTAGTTCAAATGGCCATGACTGACGATTCGTGGTATGTGGTGCGTAATACACCAGGTGTCACCTCGTTTGTGGGCATGGGAACCAAGCCATCACCATTGGCCGATGAAGAAGTACGCTTTATTCTGAAGCAAATGGAAGAAGAAGCACCCAAAGTCAAGGTCAACTACGAAATTGGTCAAACTGTCAAAATTACCGATGGCCCCTTCACCGACTTTGAAGGTGTGGTCGATGAGATTGATGAAGAACGTGGGCGCGTGCGCGTGCTTGTCTCGTTCTTTGGCCGTGAAGCTCCAGTTGAGCTTGATTTCTTACAAGTTATTCGCGTTATAGAATAAACACCCGCGACACCTAGTTCGCGAAGGAGTCCTCTGTGGCAAAGAAAGTAACCGCAGTCGTTAAGTTGCAATTGCCTGCTGGTAAAGCAACGCCTGCACCACCCGTTGGTCCTGCACTTGGTGCAACTGGTATCAACATTATGGCGTTTTGTAAAGACTACAACGAAAAAACGTCAGCTCAAGTTGGTACGATTATTCCAGTTGAAATTACGGTTTATTCAGACCGCTCTTTCACCTACATTCTCAAAACCCCACCTGCTGCCGACTTGTTGCGCAAGGCTGCTGGTATTCAGCGTGGTAGCGGCAAAACTGGTACCCAAGGTGCTGGCTCAATCACCCGCGCTCAATTACGCCAATTGGCTGAAACCAAAATGCCTGATTTGAACGCTAACGATATCGAAGCCGCCGAAAAAATTATTGCTGGTACCGCCCGCTCAATGGGTATCGCGATCAAAGACTAAGTGAAAATATGGAGGATGAATTATGAAATAGTTTTCATCCTTTGATTTATACATAGTCAGCCGATTAAATTATTGAAACTAAGCTATGAAGTGATGACTGAACGATTTTTATCCTTCATCCCTCATCCTTCATCCTTATAGATGTTGTGGCAGAAGTTTACACTTCGTAAAGACCACAAGGAGCTAATTGTTCATGGCAAAGCAACACGGTAAAAAATACCTGGCTGCTGCGGCGAAAGTAGAAGCAGATCGCTTGTACACGCCCGAAGAAGCTGCGGCTTTGGTCAAAGAAACCTCGTTCACCAATTTTGATGCAACCGTTGAACTCCACGTGCGCTTGGGTATCGATCCTCGCCATGCCGACCAAACGGTACGGAGCACCGCTTCATTGCCCCACGGCACTGGTAAGAACGTGCGCGTGTTGGTTTTCGCCCAAGGCGATACCGAAAACATCGCTCGCAATGCTGGCGCTGAAATCGTCGGCGGCGATGAGTTGATCCAACGCATCGAAAAAGAAAACTTCATCGATTTCGACGTAGCCGTTGCTACTCCCGACATGATGGGTAAGGTCGGTCGCTTGGGCCGGATTCTCGGTCGCCGTGGCTTGATGCCTAACCCCAAGAGCGGTACGGTTGTGCCTCCTGGCGATTTGCCCCAAGCTATCAAGGCTTTGCAAGGCGGTCGCGTCGAATTCCGCAATGATAAAACTGGTTTGTTGCACGTTGCCATCGGCAAAATCAGCTTCACCCCCGATCAAATCCGCGAAAACTTGGTAGTATTGTTGGATGCGATCAAGGCTGCTAAGCCAAGTGGTTCAAAAGGTGTTTACATCAAGAGCCTTACCCTGACTAGCACCATGGGCCCTGGGATTCCGCTCGATGTGAATGTTGCGCAAGCAACTGCCTAATTGTCACCAACGTCAGCGGGAATGGCTACTGCCGTTCCCGCTATTTTTATGTTTAGCGCTCAGCTTCGTGAATCAGCAAGCTGCAACAGGTCAAAGCACCCTCGGCCTTCGTCAACTCGCTGTTATCCAGCAAAATTAATTGATAGCCACGTTGGCGTAAACGTTCAGCAGTTGCTGGATAGGCCTGATCGTAGAGTAAACGCCCATCGTGTAGCTGCACCACATTCGCTGCAAATTCCTCACGTGGGTCAACGTCGATCACCTGATATTCAGCAAATACCTGCGGATCGACCCACTGCGGATTGAGCAGTACAGTGTTGTGATCAACTGCACACACAGCAGTTTTAAGATGCAAGCATTGGCCTAATTCAACTCCTTGGACGCGATAGCCAAAAGCCTTGGTTAATACCTGCACCTGCTCAACCGCCGCTAGATTGCTGCGGCTCGAAAGCCCAATCCAGATTGTTTTGCCTAAAACCACCACATCGCCGCCATCGAGGGTTGCTGGTTCGCTTAGCCAAACTAGTTGGCGGTAGTTTTGTAATACGCCAGCCATGGCTGCCAACTCGGGGCGACGTGATTCAGCGCCAGGTCGCGTGATGATCGCCAACTCTGGTAAGACCAAGGCCGTATCTTCCACAAACACTGAATCAGCCAAATCTTCGGCTACGGCCAGTTCGACGACCTGATAGCCATTCGCTGCTAGCGTGGTGCAATAGCTGGCATGTTGGCTCTGGGCGCGGCTAAAATCAATTGGCTGACGTTCAAGATGGGTCAATTCACACTGTTGAATCGCCGGACTAACCGGACGCACAATTGCGGTTGGCATAAAAATTGCTATCCTCCTTGGCTACTTCTAAAGATCCACGTATGTACCACAGGCAGTCGTTCTACGATGGTTTACCGTATAATAACAATAGCATTCGCATGTTTGCCAGCACCACGTGTTGGCCAAGCACCAACCTAGGAGGGGTTGCGCCATGGAATTTCGAATGGGTATGTCGCCGGAGGCGCTAGCACAACAAGCCATGTCAACCAAAGCCTCGCCCGCTTTGATTGCACTTAACAATATGCTGGTGCTTTCAACCCACGAATTGCAACAATTGATCCAACAAGAGCTTGAGGAGAATCCCGCTTTAGAGAATGTTGACCTAGAGCCAGATGAAACTTGCTCGCGTTGTGGCCGCCCCTTGATTGAGATGCTCTGTTTATACTGCGTTCACGAAGATCAGCGCTTGGCCGAGGCTGAACGTGGCGATTATACCGCTGCTGGCGAAGACGATGAATTTGATCCTTTAATGATGGTGGCAACTCCTGCCCAACTCAGTGAGGTGTTGCTACGCGATTTACGCGCTTCGTTGCCTGAGCAAGATTATTTTATCGCTGAATATTTGGTTGGCTGTTTGGATGACCAAGGTTTTCTTGATGCCAATACTGCCGATATTGCTGCAACCCTGACGATCGACGAAGAACGGGTGATTGTAGTGTTGCTCAAATTGCAAGATATTGCCCCAGTTGGAGTTGGGGCGCGTGATGTGCAAGAATGTTTGTTGTTGCAGTTGCGCCGTTTAGCTGAAGAAGATGTACATCATCCCTATGTTGAACGGGTAATCACCGAATTTTGGAATGATTTGGCGGAGCATCGTTATGGGGCAATTGCCCAAGCATTAAACGCCGAATACGATGATGTGGTTGGAGTGCGCGAGTTTATTCGTGAACATTTGCGCCCCTATCCGTTAGCGCTTAGTGGCGAAGGTTCAGCCCGCACCAACTATATTATGCCCGATGTGATTATTCGTGAGAACGAAGGCAAGCTCGAAGCTGAAGTGCTGATGTCGGATCGCAGCTTTTTGCGGATTAATCCGCTATATCAATCGTTAGTCAAACGAGGCCGCGAAGCTGAAGCGGAAATGTCTTCCGAAGATCGCGATCATCTTAGTCAATATGTAGCACGTGCTCAAATGTTCCTGACCAACATTCGCCAACGCCGCGAAACCATCCGCCGGATTAGTGAGTTTTTGATTGAAACCCAAGAAGATTTCTTGCGCCAAGGCGTGCGTTTCCTGCGGCCAATGACTCGTGCCGAGGTTGCTGATGGCATTGGGGTGCACGAATCAACTGTGAGCCGTGCGACCGCCAACAAATATGTCCAATTGCCCAATCGCTCGGTGATTCCGTTCAGCCATTTCTTCACGGCCTCGTTGAATGTCAAGGATGTGCTGTTAGAATTGGTGCAAAATGAAGTGCGTCCGCTCACCGACCAAGAGTTGGTTGAATTGTTGGCTGAACGTGGCTTTGATGTAGCGCGGCGCACGATTGCCAAATATCGTAATCAATTGAATATTTTGCCCTCAACCTTGCGCTAAGCAGGGGTTCAGGGAAAGGCTGTGTGATGCAACGTTGGCGACATTGGCTCGAATGGTTGGTGCTCGGCGGATTAAGTGTATTAATTGCCCGTTTGATGTTGCGGTTGTTCGCGGCCAACCCTGAACAGCCGTTTACCCAAATTGTGCTGTGGTTGAGCCAAGGCTTAGTTTGGCCGTTGGCATGGCTTGATCAAGCGCAACCAACGACAGGTGTGCGTTTCGAGCGTGGCACGTTCTTGCTTATTATGCTTGGACTGATCGGGATGGGCATTTGGCAGTTGCGCCAAGCACGGAGAACTAACCATGGAATGGAGTAGCTTCTTTCGGATTGTCGGTTGGACGATCGCCATTGCTGGTGGCTTGGGCTTGGCGGGCCTAGCCTTGATTTGGTATCGACTTAAAAGCCTGAATGTGCCTGATGGCGCTTCCTATCGCGAAACGATGCTGCGTGTGCCGCTCAGTTTGGTGATTGTGCTTGATCTGCTGGATTTGGCGTTTGATGTGTTTGCTGCGCCAATTTCGTGGATTGTGCTGAGCCATTTCAATTTGCAAGGCTTACGCCGCGTGAGCGTGGTCGAGGCTTTGATTCCAGGCACGCAGGTTATTCCGTGGATGACCGTGAGTTGGTTTGCGGTACGGCTGTTTGATCGCTATGCCCAACCAGATGAAAGTGTTGAGCCATGAGCAATGAGGCCACTTTGAAGATTAGCCTAATTATAAATCCGGCTTCGGGTACGTCTGAGCAAGGTGCTTTGCTACTCGAAACGCTCGCCCCAATGAGCGGCGTGACCATCTTAACGACCGATGCTGCTGGTGAGGGCGAACGTTTGGCGCGGCAAGCAGTCGCTGAGGGGGCAGAATTAGTCGTGGCGGCTGGCGGTGATGGCACGATCAACGAGGTTGTCAAAGGCTTACTCGAAGCCGAACGGCGGGTGCCATTGGGCATCATTCCGCTGGGCACTGGCAACGATTTGGCGCGTACTTTGGCCTTGCCAACCGATCCATTAGAAGCATGGAAATTGATTTTGGTTGGCGAACGGCGCAAGCTTGACGTAATCGAGATTCGCACACCTCGCGAATTGCATTATGCCTTGAATGTATCGGCGGGCGGCTTTAGCGGCCAACTCAACGAAGCCATGTCGAGTGAAGTTAAATCGGCATGGGGGCCGTTGGCTTATTTGCGAGGAGCCTTGGGTGTTTTGCCCGATTTGACTAGCTATCGCACCACGATTCAATACGATGATCAAGCGCCTGAGCAAGTTGATGCGCTGAATATTATTATTGCCAATGGCCGAACCGCTGCGGCTGGGGTGCAAGTTGCTCCATTCGCCAACCCCGAAGATGGCTTGCTCGATGTGGTGATTGTGCATTATGGCTCAATTATGCAATTGGCGGGAGCGGCGGCACGCTTATTGGTCAATGGTAATTATCTGAATAGCGAGTTGGTTGAGTTGCGGCGGGCCAAAAAAGTGCAAGTTATCTCCGATCCCGAAATTTGGTTCAACGCCGATGGCGAATTAATTACCAACGAGCCGATTGTATTCGAGGCACTGCCGCAAGCCTTGGAAGTGGTGGTGGGTGCTGAGTATCAAGCAGTAATTGAGGATTCAGGGGCGAGGAGTCAGGGGTCAGGGATTAGCGATTAGGGTTGCTAAGATATTCCTGAACCCTAGCCCCTAGTTGTAATGGTTTATCGCGTTAACAACGGCCAGCATGCCCTCACCCCCTGACCCCCTCTCCCGCACGCCGTGGGCGAGGGGCTGGGGGTGAGGGAACGAGCACTGGTTGCCAACCCAATGAACCCTAGCCCCTAGTCGCTGGCCCCTCGATAAAAGGAGTCTTACTATGAGTGACGATTTACGTGATGAACTGCGCGAGTTAGCAGGTTATCGCAATGAAGAAAGTGATATTTTGGGTGTTTTCAATGCTGATGAAATTGAACAAACCCAAGATTTTACCGTGACCGATATTGAACAAGGCGAAACCGAAGCTTACGCCGATTTGAGCGAACCCTTCGAGTCGCTTGATGAATTAACCAGCGAAAACCTACGCGAAGGCGAAACCGACGATGTGATGGAGGCAATCCAAGAAGGTCTAAGTTATGTGCCACCAATCGACGACCCTTTAAATTTTGATGCTGCGGAGTAGGAACGAGGCTATGGGCTTATGACATCCTAAATCAGTTTGTGATGTGAGGCTCATAGCCATTATTCCTCTGTGCTTCTACATTACTGGCGGATGCCTGATTTCTAACAACTAATCCCAATCCCTCCTTATTCAACCAAACGCCCAGCAACACTATATTCTTGATGATTGAAGGCCGTCTGTACTTGCTCACTGGCAGTGGGAATTAATTGGGTATCCAGTTGCAATCGAAGTCGATCATGTTCATCGCGATAGGGCTTGACCACAATCGTACGCTGCCAGAGCGGATCAGTCGCGGGATAATCGCTGCGTTGATGGGCTCCACGGCTTTCGGGGCGCATCAAGGCTGCCAAAATTGTCGCTTCTGCAGTTAACAACATCGATTGTAAATCTAAAGTTGCGGCTATATCAGCAGCACCAACTGAGCGTTGTTGAGACTGAAACCGCAGCGTATTTAGTTGATCAAGGCTGGCTTCGAGGGTTTGTTCGTTGCGTACCACGCCAGCGCCATGCCAAACCACTTGTTGTAATTGGTCGATTAGGCTGCGTTGGAAGGCTCCTGATTGTTGACTAGCCCAAGCCAAACGCTCAGCGGCTGCTTGCATTTGGGCTTCGTGCAGGCTTTGTTTGCTGTGGTGACGCACATATTCGGCGGCATGTTGGCCCGCAATTCGCCCAAATACCAAAATTTCGGCCAAACTATTGCCGCCTAGCCGATTAGCCCCGTGCACGCCAGCCGTAACCTCGCCCGCCGCATATAACCCAGCAATGTTGGTCGCATGGCTGAAAGGCTCGACCTGCAAGCCCCCCATCGAATAATGGGCAGTTGGGGCAATTTGCATGGCTTCGCGGGTAATATCCACCCCAACCGCCTGAAATTGCTCAACCATGCGTGGCAAGCGTTCGTGGATTAAGCTCGCTGGCATATGACTAATATCGAGCCAAACCCCGCCATGCTCAGTGCCACGGCCTTCAATAATTTCGGTGTAATTGGCCAAAGCCACCCGATCACGCGTCGATAATTCCATGCGTTCAGCATCATAGCGCTGCATAAAACGTTCGCCATGGCGGTTGTAAAGTCGTCCGCCCTCGCCGCGCACTGCTTCGGTTACCAAGGTTCCAGCTAATTCATGTGGGAAGATCATGCCCGATGGATGAAATTGCACCAACTCCATATCAGCCAAGTAGGCACCGACTTGCAAGCCCAAAGCCATACCATCGCCGGTATTTTCGCGCCGCCGCGACGAGGAACGCTGATAGCTATGAATATGGCCGCCGGTCGCCAGAATCACGGCTTTGCTTTCGATCGCAAACTCATGTTGATCGGCCAGCCAAAAGCCGTATGCACCATTGACCCGATTGCCTGTGTGCAGCAAATCACTGATATAGGCGCGTTCGAGAATCGGAATTTGGCGGTACTCAACTTCACGAATTAAGGCTTTGATAATTTCAAGCCCAGTGTAATCGCCAACAAAACAGGTGCGGCGATAGCGATGTGCCCCAAAATAGCGCTGATCGATCAGACCGGAACTAGTTCGGGCAAAAGGCATGCCCCAAGCCTCAAGTTCTGTAATCGCCTTGGGTGCTTGTTGACAGAGCAATTCGACCATGCGCGGGTCGCCCAGCATACGGCCTTCTTGCAAGGTGTCGGCGGCATGAATCGCCCAATGATCGTCAACATCAACCGTCGCCAGTGCTGCGTTGATGCCGCCAGCCGCCAAAACTGTATGAGCATCGGCCTTGGGTCGCTTGCCCACCAGCAATACCTTCAAGCCTTGATCATGCAGTTCGATCGCTGCCCGTAAGCCTGCCCCACCTGTGCCAATTACCAAAACATCAGTTGTATAACGCTGCCGCATAGCATACCTCGTTGTGTCGCGTGAAGCCTTGGCCCAAATCAATTCACCATTGCCCCGTATTGCGCCAAGGCGATTTCGTTGTTGGTATGTACTCTACCGTTAACAAATCGCTACGTCTAAGATATGATTGCTCTAGAAACCATAGCTTTAGGCTATCAATTATCAGGGAGTAACAATGGAATTAAGTCAATTACGCTATTTTGAGGCCGTGACCCGCTTGGGCAGTGTAACGAAGGCTGCCCACGAACAACATATCGCTCAACCATCGTTGAGCAAAGCCCTGCGAGCACTTGAGCAAGAATTAGGGGTGGGTTTGTTTAATCGGGTTGGCCGAGGCGTTGAATTAAGCGATGCTGGCAAATTACTATTGCCCTATGCGCGGCGAATCTTGGCCGAACTTCAAGCAGCTCGCCATGCCTTACAATCTCGCGCTGATCTGACGGTGGGCCATGTCTCGTTGGGCGTTACGCCAACCGTTGGTACGCGGCTAATTCCCCAAGCCTTGGCCGCTTTTAATCGACGCTATCGCGGGATTCAGCTCGAATTGCATGAGGCCGGAGCCAGCGAGTTGGTTGAATTGCTCAATGCTGGAGTGGTCGATTTGGCAATTGTTTCGGCCTTGGTGCATGGTGTCGAATCAACGACTTTGCTAAGCGAGCCGCTGGTGGTGGCGGTTGGTTTGCAACATCGTTTTGCCCAACGCCAGAGCATCGCCGCCAACGAGCTACGTGATGAGGGCTTTATTTTGTTCCCGCAGGGCTACGAACTGCGCAATTATACCTTGCAACTTTGTGAGCAAGCTGGCTTTGCCCCGCGCATTGTGCTCGATGGTGGCGAGATGGATACGGTGGTGAGTTTGGTTGCCGCAGGCTTGGGTGTGGCGGTTGTGCCTCAATTAGCCATCGATCAACGCATAGGTTTGCATGCCTTGATGATCGACACTGGCGGATTGCAACGCACCTTGCGGCTCATCCGCCATAGCCAACGCCAACCCTCGCCTGCTGCCGCCGCCTTACATCGGGTGCTGCACGAATGGGTCAGCCAACATTATCCTAACGCTTCAGCAAATTGACGCGAAAGCGCTTTGGCTCCTTGGCTCATCCACGGCTTAACTGGGGTGAATTTCAGCACTTCCAGCGGTGCAGGAATATAGCCGCCGCACATTCGGTTGATGATCGCCTCGGCAATAATCCGCGTCGGAATGTGCTTGGCATCGGATGGGCGTTGCCAAACGATCCCCAAAGTTTGCTCGCACAAAAATGCGGCGAAGGTATTCAACACCAACAGTTGATAGCATGGATCGTCGCCATAGCGCTGTGGCCGATTGAACCAAGTTTCAAACGCATGGTAATCGGCTTCATTGCCACCAAAGCGTTCGACACAAATTGCGGCAATTGCTATGCTCGGGCGCAGCCAAGCAGGCGTGGCTGTATGCGCAAACCATTGTTCAAGGCTGGGCACTGTGCCAGCAAAATCTTCTTGAATATGCTGGATGGCGATAAGCTCAGTTGGCACAATTTGGTGATCGGAAGGGCGTTGCCAAAGCTCGCCAAAAATCGCCAAGCACAATTCGATGCCATAGGGTTGGTGGAGCAGCATGCGATGGCGTGGATCGATACAATAACTTTTGCTGCTATCAAACCAATGTTCAATCGGCCAATAATCTTGCCACACGCCACCCCAACGTTGGGCCGCACTACGGGCGTGATAATAGGGATGCGACATCAATACCCTCGCTTCTGCCCATTCCAACGAGAAATATCGACTGCCTGACGCAGTTCCTTGGGGAAATACATCACATATAATTCTGGGTTGGCTGGGTGCTGAATCACAGGATAGGGAATGGCATTTGGTTCATTGTTAGCATAGGCTTGGAGATCTTCGTACTCGTAACTGCTATATGCCAAGCCCAAATACCCAACTTGCGCCTGTTGCACGTCCAGCCGATAAATCCCATAAGGCTGTTGATCTAAGAATTCGCTGATCCAATCGAAATTAACCACATCCCAGACTAAGCGTTCTAGTTCTTGGTTGGCAAAGCCGGCACTGAGTGGTTTGGATGTGCCATCGGCTAAGTGATACATACAATAACCTTCATCGGCTTCATCGTTATTATTGAAGATCGACCATTCAAGCGCCACAATCTGCTGCGCTTGCAACAACTCCAGCAAACGTTGGGCTGGGCTAATTGTTGGTTGAAGCAAGGCAGCATCGATGCTCAGTGGTGGGTCGAGTAGCTGACAACTAAGCTCATACAAATCCCACAAATTGAGCGGCAAATTACTCCATGGCTCAAGCCGCTCCTCACGAATGGCCTCGGCGAGGCGTTGGGCCACGGCCAAGGCTTGTTTGGCATTGTGATTTAAACGGGCTTCGGCCAATTGCACCAGTATTTCGGCTAATCGAATCGTTTGCAGCGACGATTCACGCTGGTAGCGCTGGATACACTCGCGATCCTCGCCCAGCCAAAACAATGCTTGAAAGTAGGCCCATTGATAGGTTGCTTGCGCCCATTGGCCTGAGCCAGCAGGTTTGGTTGGTAGCTTGCCAAAACAAGCCTGCAGCGCCGCTTGCTCGCCAGCCATCCGATAGAAATTTAAGCTGGCAATTTGAAACTCAATCGGGGTAGCTTGCTGGGCTGCTGCTTGCTGCAAATAGGTTGAGGCCAGCGGATCACGCAAATAGTAGGCACAACGGGCAAGCTTGACCCATTCATAGGCTCGCAGTTTATCGAGGCCTTTGGATAGCACGTCGCGAAACGCATTCAGCAAACTTTGGCGGTGGAGTTGCAGAGTGGGGAAATCAGCCACAATTCAATATTCTCGCTAGATCAATCGCCCTAGCTATACTAGCAAATTGTGTCAACGACTGTCACATATACCAAAAAATGTTATTTTTAGCTAAAATAATGACGCGGCGCTACTCAAAGCAGTGCCGCGCAAATAGTCAAGCAATTTATTCAGTGGTTAGGGCTGGCAAATACATGCGGTTGGGAGTACAGGTGTCGCTAGCCAAGAAGGCGATTGGCGACGAGCCTAAGACGGTGCCTTGGCTATCACGGGCACGCACTTGCGCAAAACAATGGTCGCTGTTGGTTACTAGCGTGCTGGTTTCAAAGCTGGTTTTGGGGGTGGTATTTTGCAAACTCAAGGTTGCAGTGGTTGCTCCGGTGTACACTTGGTAATCGGCGACCTTGGTTGCACCATTCCAGCTATAGTAGAGAGTTGTGGTGTTGCCATTGCTTTCGGGCACTAAGGTTGGCGGCCAAAGTGGCTCACCCTCCCATTCGAAGCGTTTCGCACGATAACTAACCATTGGCGCAGCCGTTGTTAACTCGAAAACTGGCTCGCCTTGTGGATTGAACTCCGTATACAGCGGGCGGGTGCTGCCCCAGCCAACTCCCGTATTACCATTGCTGAGGCGCTGAGCACTGCCCATGGCAATCCCATATTGATCGGGATTGGTGCGGAAACTCTGAACTAAACGAGCAGTTTTACGGGTTTCGTCAAGCTGATATTCCATTGCCATTGAGAAGGCATCAGCAGCAGGCGGCAGGCTGTTCCAATTATTAAACAGCAGCAGATTGCCATTTTCCAAACGTCGAATATCGTGCTGATGAAAAAACCGTGGGCTATTTTCCAGAAATTGAAATTGATTGCCCTCACCACCAAAGCGCCAAATAACTGCGCCTGTTTGACGATTGATTTTGGTGATCTCATCGGTATGGCGGCTAGAAATCAACCAATTGCCATCAGTATCAACGTCGATCGCATTGCCATGAATATAATCGACTGGAGCTGTGCCGAGTAGGCTATGGCTGGTATCATAAACCGGAATATGCTCGATTGAACGCCATTGGAAGATCACATTGCCCACTGTATCCAACTCTTGCAGCACTAATTCGGTCAGTGTAGCGTTGGCTTCGCCGCCATAGGGGCTTAAATCGTAGGGAATATTGGCGTAAATCATAAAAATGGCATGCCCATTAGGCTGAAGCAAAAATTCATGGTAGTCAATTTGGTAGCCATTGCCTGCTTGATAGCGCCCAACTTCTTGGTAATGTTCGTTTAACACATGATATCTGAAGGTCAGGCTATCGTAATAGGTCAGCCGATTCTCGGCAACTTTGCGAAAATCGAGCAAGAAATTGCCTGGCCCACCGCCTTGATGATAGATCGGCGTTCCAGTGTTATCAACCATCAGAATATAGCGGTTGGGAGTGTAATTACTTTGCCAACGAAATGGGCTAACAAAAATATAGCCAGGCGTGTTACTGATGGTTAAAGTAACGGTTAATGGTGGCAGATTAAATGGCAGCGTGCGGAGCGTTTGATTGCCTCCACTTGGCTGCTCCGATTGTGGTTGATTGGTGCGATCGGTAGCAAGCTCGGCTTGAAGTCGCTTGACCTGATCGGTTTGTTCGACCAAGCGTTCAACTACTTCAAACGACCAAGTTTGCTGATCAAGTTCAGCAATATCACTACTTTTGATCGCTACCCGCACGGTTTCGCCTAGCGCAAATGGGCTGGTTGGCTTAAAAATAACCGTGCGTTGATCTTCGGCTAGCACAACCTCGCCTGGATGCAAGCCGCTACGCGAGCCAACAACCTGAAACTCCAGCGTTGCAACCGCAGCTTTGCTCAAGCTTGGCCCTAAACGAATTGCAATCGTATTGGTGGGGTTGACCGCCTTAGAAAATGGGGCAGGATTGCGGTATTCGACCAGCGGGGCTGCTTGGGCCGGCTGGCGTGGGGGAAAACTGAAACTCAGCACCACGATCAGGATGCAGATACATCCAAATAATTGTCGCATTGCTAGCTTCCTCCTTAGGCTAAGCAACCCACAACTGGGCTGCCTTAAGGTTTAAGCGAGCATCAAAGGGGCGATGCTCATAAAAAAACAGGGCAGTTTGGACTGCCCTGTCTGGATTTTATTTGTGTTGAGGGAGATAAACGTTGAAGGTTGTGCCTTCGCCGATCACGCTTTGCACCTCGATTGTGCCGCCATGCTCATCGACGATGCTTTTGGTAATTGCTAAGCCGAGGCCAGTCCCTTCAATTGGCGAATCAATATCACGCTTGACGCGATAGAAACGCTCAAAAATATGCGGCAAGGAATCTTCGGGAATTCCCAAGCCGCTATCTTGGATTTGCACATGCATTTTAGCATCGCCATTATTAGCGCGAATTTGGACCTGCCCCCCGCTTGGTGTGTATTTGATTGCGTTCGAGAGAATATTGGTAAAGACTTGGCGCATCCGCGAAGGATCGGCCACCAAGGGCAAACTGGACGGAATTTCAGGCTGCACGCTGATTTGACCCATTTTGGCCCGCAGTTTCAACTCGTCGATGACTTCGCGCAAAACCACGGCCAAATCAGTTTCTTGCGGCGAAATGCCAATTCCCGCTTCAATTTTGCCCAAATCGAGCAAATCGCTGATCAAGGCGGTCATCGCACCGGTGTTGCGCACAACTGCTTGCAAGGCATCGCGCTGCATCTCGTTGACCGTGCCCATATGCCCGTCGGCAACCAATTGGGCATAGCCTTGAATCGCGGTCAATGGCGACTTGAGGTCGTGTGAAACCATCGAAACAAAGCGGCTCTTGATTTGGTCTAGTTCTTTGAAATGGGTAATATCTTGCAGCACAATCACTTGGCCACCCAAGGAGCTGTTTTGCAATGGCGCAGTATTGACCGCATAATAGCGATTGCTGATGGCAATTTCTTTGCTTTCGTGATCTTCGCGGCGGGCTAGCATTGCCAACATCGGGAAGAAGGTCAGCAAGGGCTGATTGACCAAGCGACTATTGGAAACTCCGGCAATCGCGCCAGCGGCAGGGTTGGCAACCACAATTTGGCCTTCATCAGTCAGCAAAATACCGTCGCTGACCGATTCAATCACCGCCGCCAAGAGCGTGCGCTCCTCGGATGCAGTGACATATAGCCGTGCACTTTCCATGGCTACCGCTGCTTGGCCTGCCAAGGCTGTGAGCAATTGACGCTCGTAAGCATCAAAGGCATCGCGGCGCTCATCAGCAGCAATCAACAAGCCATTGATCCCATCGCCAAGCATCAAGGGCACGCCAATCCAGCTTTCGCCCAAGGGTTCTTCGTTATTGACCAAAAGTTCAATTTGACTGCCAGCCGAGGTTAACAATACTGGCTCTTGATCGTTCAGAGCGGCGCTAATCGGCCCCAACTTCAACAATGGTTGTTCTTGGCCGTTAATCAAGGAAACCAAGGGCAACGTGCCTTGTTTATCATCGACATGCAGCAGCGCCACCATCGAAGCATCGAGCATTTCGGCACAGCGATAGGCGACTTTTCGCGCTACTTCCAGCGGATCAAGCGAGCTAGCCAATTCGCGGCTGGTCGAATTCAAGCCTTCAAGGTCAAACACTCGCTGCTCTAGCTCAGCAAATAAATTGGCATTTTCAATCGCTACGGCTGCTTGAGCCGAAACCGAACGCACCAATTCCAAATCGGCAGCACTAAAATGGTCGATCCGTGGGTGGGTTAAGGTCATCACGCCGAGCACTTGATCTTCGCGCAGCAAGGGTACAGCCAAGGCCGAACGTACCCGACCACGCGTTGAGGGCAATTCGACCCAGCGTTTATCAACGCGCACATCGGCAATCCGCGCGGCTTCACGCTGACGAAAGACCCAGCCCGAAAGCCCCGCTTGCAACAGCGCCGCCGCTACCGATTCGGTCACCGATTGATCCATACCATACCGCGCAACGATGCGCTGGGTCGTGCGGCCATCTTGCGATGAGATGATGATGCTGCCACGTTCAGCGTTGACTGCTGCCACGGTGTGTTGAATAATTCGCGAAAGCAATTGATCGGGGTCGAGCGAGCTAGCCAACTCGCGGCTGATGCCATAGAGCAAACGCAAGCGGTCGCGTTCTTCGCGCACTGCATTGAATAGGCGCGTATTAACCAAGGCCATGCTCAAGGCATTACCTAGCGAGATTAAAAATGGCGGCGACCATGCTTGGGTTTTGCGGCTTGAGCCAACTAGCACCAAAGCCATCAAGGCTTGTGGGCCGGCATCAAGTGGCAATGCCCCCCAAGCAACCTTGCCGCCAACGCTGCTACACAGGCTTTGCAGCAATTCATAGGGCAGTTCGGCCAACCACGGCGGGCGATCTTCCCAAACGATCGTCGCTTTGCTCAGCGGGCTGGGCGGAAACAATTCGGCTAATTGTTGAATCAGTTGCTCATTCAGGCCAACGTGTCGCCATAAATGCCAGCGCATGCCATTTTCAGCGGCGGTGTAGAGCAAGGCCACTTGAGCGCCAGTTGATTCGGCGATTGCGCTCAAGGTGGCATCGGCCATCGCAACTGGCTCCAGCGAGCGCCCCATTTGGCGGGCGATTGCCGCGATCGCTGAAAGCTCGGCAGTACGCTGACCATCGGCACGCCGCTTGGAAACCGCTGCTGAAGCCCGATTCAAGGCTGCTTGCACCGTTGGCAACGAAAAGGGCTTCAAAATATAATCGTAAGCCCCTAAGCGCAGCGCACGGGTGGCACTTTCCAGCGAACCATAGCCAGTCATGACGATAATCGGCATGTCTGGGCGATTTTCGCGCACCCATTGCAACACCGTATAGCCATCAACATCAGGCATGGTAACATCAGTCAGCACGACATCAACGTCGCTTGCTTGGAGCGTGGCAATGCCCGCAGCACCCCCAACCGCCGTGGTTACGCTGTAGCCTTGCCCTTCCAATAACAACCGCAACTGACCACTCAAGCGTGGCTCGTCATCGACCACCAAGATCTGTAATGGCAACTCATTCATCGGATTAACCAATCAACAATTCATCGGAATCAAGATCAGGCGATTGGCTGCGTTGGGCTGCAACTGGAATGCGCAAGGTAAAGTTCGAGCCTTGATCCACGATGCTCTCTACCGAAATTGCGCCGCCAACTTGTTGCAAAATACCATAAACAACAGAAAGCCCAAGCCCCGTTCCCGTCACACCTTTAGTGCTAAAGAATGGCTCAAAAATACGTTCGCGATGTTCGGGGGGAATCCCAATTCCGCTATCTTCAACATTGACAAAAATTTGCCCCTTTTGATGGGCCGTGCGAATGGTCAATTTGCCCCCATCGGGCATCGCATCAATCGCATTGCGCACCAAATTGATCAAAACTTGCTTGCAGGCATCGCTGCTAATGTTTGGCGCTGGCAGATCGGTCGCCAACTCTTGGTACAGTTTAACATTGGCTTTATCAAGTTGTGGTTTGGTGATGTGCATCAGTGAAATAATCAAATGATTGAGATCTGGCGGCACACCATCATTATTGGGCTGATAGAAATTCACCAAGGTATAGAGCAACCGTGCAATCCGCGCCACTTCTTCATCTAGCCCTTGCACCAAATCGCCAAGTGCCGTGCCAGGCGTATGTTGTTGGGCCACCAACTCCAAGCCCGAGCGAATAATCGCCAGCGGATTGTTGATTTCGTGAGCCAGCGAAGCCGCCATTCGCCCCATGCCCGATAATTTTTCCGCCTCAACCAAGCGCCCTTGGGTTTCGCGCAATGCGCTGTAGGTGCGGGCATTGTGCAAGGCAATCGAGGCATAGTCGGCCAGCATCTGCATCAAACGCTCATCGCCTTCGTCGAAGTTGCGGCGATGGGTTGTCGCGGCGACGGTCAAAACCCCCAAGGCCTCAGTCCCAACCAGCAACGGCACCATGAGCACAGCTTGGGCCAAATAATTAGCTTGCACCCGAATCCCATCGCGCTCAGAATTGATTCGAATTGGTTTGTTAGTTTTGATTGTGCGCGTCGCCAGCTCGTAATCGGTATGTTTGCTTAGCTCACGCAAATGCAATGGATTAATATTGTGTGAGGCTCGCACAACCAACTGATTATCATCAATTAATTGGACAAAGCCCTCATCGGCATTCGAAAGAAAGACCGAGGCTTCAACAATTCGTTCAAGCAAATTGCTGGCATCAAGTTGGGCGGTTACAGCCTTACCAACCCGATGCAAAACCGTTAATTGGCGCACTTGGCCTTGTAATTGACCAAGCAAGATTTCTTTTTCACGTTGTAAACGCCACTCACGCAGCGCCCGATCAATCGCCTGAGCAACATCTTGCGGCTCAAAAGGCTTGATCAAATAATCGCGCACGCCCATTTTGAAGGCCGTTACAGCGATGCGCTCGGAACCTTCGGCGGTCATCAGCAAAATTGGCACGGTATTGCCATCGGTGCGCAGCTTGCGCAGCAAATCCAACCCGGTGGTATCAGGCAGTTGATAATCGAGCAAAATGAGGTGCGGATGATGTTGGGTAATCGCGTTTAGCCCATTTCGCCCAGTTTCAGCCAACACGACCTGATAGCCCAGCGAACGCAATTGAGCCTGAAGTTTGACCCGAATTGCTTCGCTATCGTCGATCACTAGAATCGTTTCTTGACCACTTGCCATAGGCTCGCCGTTCTACAATGCTCAACAAGGAGATTCTCGCCAAAATCATACGACAGAGAAGCGTAGAACGCAAGGACAAATGAAAAGTCAAAAGGCAGAAGTCAAAAAGCAAAAGAATATAAAAGCTAGAGACAAAAGCTTGAGATGATTTAACCGCAAAGGAACACGAAGAGCACTAAACTTATAGGACAAAAGCCTTAGCGTTCTTAGCGTTCTTCGTGGTTTCAATCCTTTGCGCCTCTGCATTAAATTAATCCTGCCCTAGACGACCAGATTATCGATTAAACGGGTTTTGCCGATGCGCACTGCCAGTGATACCAACGCGCCTTGCTGATTGATCGTGGCTAGTTCTTGCAAGCTGCGCGGATCGGCGATGCTAACATAATCGACTTGGGCTAGTGGCTCTTGAGCCAGCGTTGCTAGCATCAATTGGCGAATAGCCTCAGCATCGGTTTGGCCAGCAGCATAGGCGGTTTGAGCGGCTAGCAATGCCCGATAAAGCACCGGAGCTGCTGCGCGTTGCTCAGCATTTAGGTAACTGTTGCGGCTGCTCATCGCCAAACCATCGGCCTCACGAATCGTCGGGGCGATTATCACTTCTACAGGTATAGCCAGATCGCGCACAAATTGGCGAATAACGACGGTTTGCTGGGCATCTTTTTGACCAAAATAGGCTTTGGTTGGCTGAACGACATTAAATAGTTTGGTCACAACCGTGGCTACGCCGCGAAAATGGCCTGGGCGGCGAGCGCCCTCAAGTGGTTCGGTCACTCCTTCGACTTCAACATAACTGCTAAATCCCGCTGGATAGATTTCTTCGACGCTGGGCATCCAGACCAAATCGCAACCAGCCGCTTCTAACAACGCTAGGTCGCGTGGCGTATCCCGCGGATAGCTCGCAAAGTCTTCGTTGGGGCCAAACTGGGTTGGATTGACAAAAATCGAGGCGATCGCCACTCCGTTTTCGGCTTTGGCTTGTTGAACTAAGCTCAGATGCCCAGCATGCAAAAAGCCCATGGTTGGTACAAAACCAACCTCAGCCCACTGGCGACGCGCCGCCCGAACTGCTTCAATCGTTGTTACAACTTGCATTATTAGTTCCTCAGCCACAAAAACGCTTGCTAACAAATATCTTAATTCAATCTGCACGAAAGCGCCAAATTGGCAGTTTTGTAACGGGAATTTTTAATTTATACCAAGTTTTGCCTAACATTTTGATAACACGAAATGACTTTTTTTGATTGAGGCTTGCTTAATCTCAGCTTGGGCATGATATAGATCTGGATGTTTTATTAAAAAAATCTAAAAAATTAAGTTGCGTTAATTATTTAACTATGTTAGCATCATGCACATATGAACAAATTTGCATGAATATGAAAGTATTCCAATGACTGTAATAAGTTTCTATTGATGTAATTTGTTAAAACATGAATTGACAAAAAATGATTATTTCGAGCCTAGTCGGAATTATTGAGAATCATTCTTGGTTAAATTAACCTAAGTTTGGCTCAGATTTTGATAGAATTAATCATTCGATTGTCTAATTTATTAATGACGGTAATGACTTAGAAATGATGGATTGAACATTATTTCTATGATCTAGTTCGATTTGTGCTGAATGATTTATCTTGGCATCTTATTATTCCTGCTATTCGGCACACACTTTTTTTTAGGCTTTGTTTTTAATGATTGTTAAGGATTTACCGATTGATTTAATTATTGTGATGCGCCGAAGCGTTGCAATGTCGTTGCTAGGGATCGAAACATCGCTGGATGGGAGTTGTGCTTGGGAGCGGTCTCAAACAGCGTATTAAGTATTGTAGAGGTCAGGATTCAGTAATTAAGAGCATTGGGATGCCCTCACCCCCTCGCCCGCACGCGAGCGAGGGGGAATTGCTCCAAGAGTGCTACTCTCGCCCGCCGCAGGGGGCAGGGGGGTGAGGGACAGAATTGGTTGCGAACTTGATGAACCATCATACATAGCCAAACGTTAATGTATGTTCTTCATAATTTCAATCGATCTGACCCCTAGCATCTGACGGCTGATCCCTCAAACAAGGAGTTTACCAATGAAATTATCAATTGCCCGACGTTGGGTTATTGCCACCGGCTTAGCCACTGCCTTGATTGGCGCAATCCAAAGCCCAATCACCAATGCCCAAACTAGCCTCAGTTGCCAAGTTAATTATGTGGTTACCAACCAATGGGGCGGCGGGTTTCAAGCCGATGTGGTGGTGCGCAACACCGGAACCAGCGCGATCAACGGCTGGACGGTTGCTTGGAATGCTGCCAGTGGTCAGCAAGTTGGCCAAATGTGGAACGCCACCTTTAGCCAAAGTGGCACGCAGGTTAGTGCTAAAAATGTTGATTGGAACGCTAGCATTGCGGCTGGTGGGAGCCAAAGCTTTGGGTTTACTGCCACCACGACTGGGAGCTTGGCCGTGCCAAGCAGCTTTACAGTCAATGGCGTTGTTTGTGGCGGCAGCGTTAGCCCAACCGCAACCCGCACGCCAGCAGCGACCGCCACGCGGACTCCAGTTGCCACGGCAACCCGCACGCCAGCCGCGACCGCAACCCGCACACCTGTGGCAACAGCAACCCGTACTCCAGTTGCCACTGCTACCGTCGTTCCAACCAATCCACCTGTGAGCAATGGTTTGATTGGCTGGGCCACGGTTGCGGGCGCAGGTTTGAGCACAACCACTGGCGGTGCAGGTGGCAGCACGGTTACCGCAGTTAACTTTACTGAATTACAAAACTATGCCAAATCATCATCACCCATGATTATCAAGTTCTCAGGCACGATGCAAGGTACGCTGACCGTCGCCTCGAACAAAACGATCATCGGCAGCAATGGAGCCTTGATTCAAGGTAATGTCAAGATCTCAAACTCACAAAATATTATTCTGCAAAATTTTGCGATCAACGGCAATAGCTGCTCAAGCTACGATAACTGCCGTGCTGGCAGTGATGCCTTGGGGATTAGCAATTCGCACCACATTTGGGTTGATCATTTGACGATTACCAATGGACAAGATGGCAACTTCGATATCAATAATGGCTCCGATTTCATCACAGTTTCGTGGAGCAAATTCGGCTATACCACCAACAAAGAGCATCGTTTCTCGAATTTGATTGGTAGCTCGGATGATGCTGCCTCAACCGATAGCGGTAAATTAAACGTGACCTTCCATCATAACTGGTGGTTTGGTGGGGCAATGCAGCGCATGCCACGCACGCGCTTCGGCAAAATTCACGTATTCAATAATTTGTACACCACCACGGGCAACGATTATTGTGTTAGCTCAGGCTATCAGTCCAAAGTGTTGCTCGAAAATAATGCCTTTATCGGGGTCAATACACCGCACCGCTTGCACGATGGCGATCTCAAGGCCGTGGGCAACCTCTACCAAAATACCAGCGGCGACCAAATTAGCACTGGTGTTGCCTTCACGCCGCCCTACAGCTACAGCGCCGATTTGGCTAGCTCACTCAGCAGTTCAGTTCAGGCTGGTGCAGGGGCGAAGTAGTACGAGGGGTCAGGGGCTAGGATTCAGGGGTTAGAACATAGAATAGAGCAGAGAACATAGCATTAACCTTCGCGTTCTTCATGTTCTTTAGTAGTTTCAATCGACCTAGCTGTAATGGTTTATTGGATTAACAACCCGTTCTCGTGCCCTCACCCCCATCCCCGCTCCCACTGCGGCGGGAGCGGGGATGGGGGTGAGGGCACGGTTCCCCCTCGCCTCGCGTGCGGGAGCGGGGGCTAGGGGTGAGGGCATGCTGGCCGTTGTTAACGCGATAAACCATTACACCTAGCCCCTAGCCTCTGATCCCTGATCGCTCAAGAGTGGTTTCAAGCGTCCTAGCCCCTAACCTCTGATCCCTGACCTCTCAAATAAGGAGTACCAAAACCATGAACTATCGCTGGCGAATTTGCCTGCTATTAATTGCAATCTTACTGAGTAGTTTGAGTTATACCAACACCAATGCCCAAACTGGCTTAAGTTGCCAAGTTAATTATACGATCACCAACCAATGGGGCAGTGGGTTTCAAGCCGATGTGGTGGTGCGCAACACTGGAACCAGCGTGATCAACGGCTGGACAGTTGCTTGGAGTGCTACCAGCGGCCAACAAATTGGCCAAATGTGGAATGCAACCTTTAGCCAAAGTGGCAGCCAAGTTAGTGCCAAAAACGTTGATTGGAATGCGAACATCGCCGCTGCTGACAGCCAAAGCTTTGGATTTACCGCCACCACGACTGGGAACTTGGCCGCACCTAGTAGTTTTACGGTCAATGGTGTTGTTTGTGGTGGCAGCGTCAGCCCAACGGCAACTACTCCAGCGGCAACGCGCACGCCAACCAGTGTTCCGACGGCCACTCGTATTGCCACCAGCATACCAACCGTAACCAATGCTGCAACCAGCGTGCCGACGGCAACCCGCACACCAACCAGCGTGCCGACAGCCACCCCAAGCACAACCACAGGCCGCCAAATGGAAAAACTCAATCGTGGGATTATCAGCGTGCGCCAAGGCAGCAATAATTTTGTGAGCTGGCGCATGTTTGGCACTGATCCTAGCTCGATTGGCTTTAACCTCTACCGTGGCACAACCAAAGTTAACGCTAGTCCAATTACCAATGCCACCAGCTATCTGGATAGCGGCGCGGCGGCCAATAGCGTTTATACGGTGCGACCTGTGCTTGATGGGGTTGAACAAACTGCCTCAGAAAATTCGCTTAATTTTGCCAATGGCTATCTCGATGTGGCGTTGCAAATTCCGGCTGGTGGCACAACTCCCGATGGCGTAGCCTACACCTACACCGCCAATGATGCCAGCGTCGGCGACCTCGATGGCGATGGTCAATACGAAATTGTCTTGAAATGGGACCCAACCAATTCCAAGGATAATTCGCAATCTGGCTATACTGGCAATGTCTATCTTGATGGCTATAAATTGAACGGAACCCGTTTATGGCGCATCGATTTAGGTCGTAATATTCGGGCTGGGGCGCATTACACCCAATTTATGGTCTACGATTTGGATGGTGATGGCAAGGCCGAAGTTGCCGCCAAAACTGCCGATGGCACGCGCGATAATGCAGGTACAGTGATTGGCAATGCCAGCGCTGATTATCGTAACTCCAGCGGCTATATTCTTTCTGGCCCTGAATATTTGACCGTGTTCAATGGCCAAACTGGCGTGATTCGCTCGACCGTCAATTATGATCCTGCGCGGGGCACGGTTTCGGCGTGGGGCGATAGCTATGGCAACCGCGTTGATCGCTTTTTGGGTGGAATTGCCTACCTCGATGGTCAACGCCCTAGTTTGATTATGAGCCGTGGCTACTACACTCGCAGCGTAATCGCTGCCTGGGATTTTCGCAATGGCAGCCTGACCAAGCGTTGGACTTTCGATAGCAATGTATCGGGCAGCCAATATGCTGGTCAAGGTAATCATAGCCTTTCGATTGCCGATGTCGATCAAGATGGTAAAGATGAGGTTATCTTCGGAGCCATGACGATTAATGATAATGGCCAGCCGCTGTGGAATACCCGCAACGGTCACGGCGATGCCATGCACGTCGGCGATCTCGATCCAAGTCGGGCTGGCTTAGAAGTATATAAAGTCAGCGAAGATGCATCCAAGCCTAGCTCGTGGTTTGCCGATGCCCGCACAGGCCAAATTTTGTGGCAAACAGCAGCAGGCGGCGACAACGGGCGCGGCGTTTCGGGCGATATTTGGGCGGGCAGCCCAGGCGCTGAATCGTGGTCATCGATGGATAGCAATTTGCGTAGCGTCAGCGGCGCAACCCTTGGCCGCAAGCCATCGGCCACCAACTTCTTGATTTGGTGGGATGGCGACCCAGTCCGTGAATTACTCGATGCCACCCGCATCGACAAATATGGCACAGCGGGCGATACGCGCTTGTTGACTGGCAGCAATGTTAGTTCCAACAACAGCACCAAATCCACTCCAGCGCTCAGCGGCGATATTTTGGGCGATTGGCGCGAAGAGGTGATTTGGCGGACCAGCGATAACACGGCACTACGAATTTATTCAACCAGCACCAGCACCAACCGCCGCATCTTCACCCTGATGCACGATGCCCAATATCGAGTGGCGATTGCTTGGCAAAACACCGCCTACAATCAGCCGCCGCATCCCAGCTTTTTCTTGGGCGACGGCATGAGCAACCCACCGCAACCGAGTATCTACTTGCGCTAAATTGATCTAGCTCAAATTTAAGCACCAAAGGCCGAGGAATTTCCTCGGTCTTGATTTTTATCAGTTTTTCGACCAAATTTCAGTTATATCGTGGCACTTCTGACACCCATAAAATGTACTTTAGGGGGTGCAGGGGGATGAAAACCCACTGCGTTTCCCGCCTTGAGGCGGGACGGAAGGGTGGTGAAAATGATGCAATCACCAAGTGAATTGAAACCATTTGCATAGCCTTTTTATCAACTTGACAGAGTTTCGGCTTAACGGCACAATTGCAAGCGCTTACAGAATATCCGTTAACGATACCGGAAACGTTACCGAAAGCAAAAATCAGCGGTTTCACCCAAATTATGCTAGCCCAAGCTCAAAAAATCACGATCCTGCATGCGTGGCAACTGCCATTTCTGGGCTGTCGAATGGCAATTGCTGACTTGACTATGACAGTCATCTGGCTCAATGAGGACAAACGAATATGCAGTATGAGCAACAAATCGAAGCATTGTTGGCCCAAATGACCCTCACCGAGAAGATTGGCCAAATGCGCCAACTTCATGGCACTGGTGAAACCCAGCAACAACTGGTGCGCGAAGGCAACTTAGGGTCGGTTCTGAATGTGATTGATGCCGAGGCCCACGAAATTCAGCGCATCGCTGTCGAAGAATCACGCTTGGGAATTCCCCTGTTAATTGGCCGCGATGTGATCCACGGTTTTCGCACAATTTTCCCAATTCCACTTGGTCAGGCTGCTTCGTTTAATCCTCAGCTTGTACGCGAAGCCGCCCGGATTGCCGCCCGCGAAGCCTCAGCCTCAGGTATCAACTGGACGTTCGCCCCGATGATCGATATTTCGCGTGACCCACGTTGGGGCCGGATCGCCGAAAGCTGTGGCGAGGATGCCTATCTTTCGAGCTTGATGGGTGTGGCAATGGTCGAGGGCTTTCAAGGCGACGATTTGACCGCCCCCGATGCAATTGCTGCTTGTGCTAAGCATTATGTGGGCTATGGCGCAAGCGAAAATGGCCGTGATTACAATACCGCTTGGATTCCCGAAGTGCTCTTGCGTGATGTTTATTTAGCGCCATTCCAAGCTGCCGCCGATGCTGGCGTGGCTACCATGATGAGCGCCTTCCACGATTTGAATGGCGTGCCAACCTCGGGCAACGAATTTACGCTGCGCCAAATTTTAAAAGGTGAGTGGAACTACGATGGCATGGTGGTCAGCGATTGGGCTTCAGTTGCCGAAATGATCGCTCATGGCTATGCCGCCGATTTGCGTGATGCGGCCTTGAAAGGCGTAACAGCTGGGGTAGATATGGAAATGGCCAGCACCAGCTATGCCGAATATCTGGCTGAATTGATCGAAACTGGCGCACTCAGCCTCGATTTAATTGATGATGCAGTGCGGCGGGTGTTGCGCATCAAGTTCCGTTTGGGCTTGTTTGATCAACCCTACGCCAACGCTGCGGCGGCTGAATCAGTAGTTGCACCTGATCATTTGGCTTTGGCTCGCCAAATTGCCAAAGAAAGTTGTGTGTTGTTGAGCAATCAAGCAACTTTGCCGCTTAACCCAGAGCAAACGAAGGTTGCAATCATTGGCCCGCTCGCCAACCATGCCGCCGATCAGCTTGGCTGCTGGGTGTTCGATGGCAAGCCCGAAGATAGCCAAACCCCGTTGCAAGCGATTCGCGAATTGCTTGGTGCTGAGCGGGTGCACTTTGCTCAAGGCCTGCCCGAAGCTCGCAGTTTAGATCAAAGTTTGTTTGGCGAGGCGGTGGCGGCGGCTCAGTCTGCTGATGTGGTTATTGCCTTTTTAGGTGAAGATGCTGGCTTGAGTGGCGAAGCCCATAGCCGCGCCTTCATCGATTTACCTGGGGCACAACTGGCGTTGGTCGATGCCTTGGTGTCAACGGGCAAGCCCGTGGTTGCGGTCGTGATGGCTGGGCGCTCGTTGGTGTTGGGCGAATTGCAGGATAAAGTGCAGGCAATATTGTATGCGTGGCATCCTGGAACCATGGCTGGCCCTGCGATCGCCGATTTACTGTTTGGCTTGGATAATCCTTCAGGCCGCTTGCCGATTAGCTTCCCGCGTACTGTTGGCCAAGTGCCAATTTACTACAGCCGCAAAAATACTGGTCGCCCACCAAGCGAAGATGCCCCAAGCATTCCCACGGGCACGCCGCTTGATCCTAGTGGTTTTACCTCAAGCTATCTCGACGTTGATCATCGGCCCTTGTTTGCTTTTGGCTATGGCTTGAGCTACACCACATTTGGCTATAGCAATTTGCGCGTATCTAGCCCAAAAATAGGGTTTGATCAAACGCTCAGCATCACCGCTACGATCACCAACACCGGTAAACTTGCTGGCTCAGAAGTGGTGCAATTGTATATTCGCGATGTGGTTGGCTGTATGACTCGGCCAATCAAAGAACTCAAAGGCTTCCAACGAATTTATTTAGAGCCAGGCCAGAGCCAAGCAGTAACATTTGAACTGAGCAGCACTGATTTGAGCTTCCACAACAACGCCATGCAACGCATCGTCGAGCCAGGTGAATTCAACCTTTGGGTTGCGCCAAGCAGCCTTGGTGGTTTGCAGGCAAGCTTTGAATTAGTGGCATAGAGTGAGAACATAGAACAAAGAGCATAGAACCAGTGTCGATCCACGAAGGACACGAAGAACCACGAAGAAAAATTGGCTATTGGCTTTTGAACGAATGTTCCGATAGCCAATAGCCTACAGCCATAATTCCTCTGTGCCAAAACCTGATGATTGTATTCGTAAGCATTCTGTAAGATTTGATACACATAAATCTATCTATACTAGATGAGCAAAAATCGATCTTTGGAGGATAGTATGCGCCATCTACGTAGGGTCATGCTCGGTATGCTTGGTTTGAGTTTGCTGTCGGCCTGTGGGAGTGCAGCCAATCCTACTACCCCATCATCACCAGTGGTTGCGGCTACGGCTACTACCGCCGCGACAGCAACCGCCAGTGTAGCCGACTCAGGCAATGCCAATCAGGCATCAACCATAATTCCAGCAACGCCGAATGCACCGGAACCAACGGTTGTGCCAACAGTCGCGAATCTTGCAGTTTGGCAAACGTTGCCATTAATCAATGCGCGAACTGGTGAATCGTTTACCCTCGCAGATTTTCATGGTAAGACCATCTACGTTGAGCCGATGGCAACATGGTGTAGTAATTGTCGTAAACAGCTTACAATTGTTGCTGAGACTCAAGCCCAACTGAATAATCCCGATGTTGTGTTTATTGGGCTAAGCGTTGAAACCGATCTTGCCGCAAGCGATCTCGCGGCCTATGCTGATGCTGCGGGATTTGATTGGCTTTTTGCGGTGAGTACTCCCGAGATGTTGCGCGAATTAACCGCAGTATTTGGTCGAACCATCACCAATCCTCCGGCAACGCCACATTTTATTATTCGCCCTGATGGAACGACGACTGAACTCAGCACGGGAATCGACCCAAGCGATGGCTTAATCAGGGCACTGCAAGCAGCAGGAGCAACTGCACCATGAGCCAGTATTTTGAGGCTTTTCTGTTAGGCAATGGGGCGATTCTCGGCAATGTTTGTATGTTGCCACTCTACCCTGGGATGCTGGCCTATTTGGCAGGAACTCAAAAACAGGCGCGACCTGCTTGGTTTATGGCCGGATTGGGAATCTTGGTGCTGAGTGGCATTTTAACCCTCATGTTGGTGGTTGGCTTGATCGCATTTTTATTGCAACAATCGCTTAGCACGATTTTGCCAGTGCTTTTACCACTGCTCTATGGCACGGTGATAATCCTTGGTATTTTGATGCTGCTTGATCGCAATCCATTTACCCGTATGAGCCAACTCCAAATACCGATTATGCGCCATCCAGCTGCGGGCGCTTTTATCTATGGGCTTGGTTTAGGCCCAATGACCTTGCCCTGTACTGGCCCATTAGTGATCAGTGCCTTTCTCTTGGGTGTTGGCGACCCAATAGCCTTGATTGACGGAATCCTCTACTTTGTATGGTTTGGTGTGGGCTTTGGCTGGCCGTTGGTGGTATTGCCACTATTTGCCCAACCTATTCAACGGGCGTTTACCAAGTGGACAACCCGTTCGCATAGTTGGCTCAATCGCTTCTCTGGAATCTTGCTACTAGCAATTGGGCTATTTGGGATTGTGGTAGAAGTGCTGCCAAATCTGTAGCCACATCAGCATAGAACATAGCTGTAATGGATTATGAGGTTAACAACCAGTGCTCGTGCCCTCACCCCCAGCCCCTCTCCCACGGCGGCGGGCGAGGGGAGCACTGTTGGAGCGGTTCCCCCTCGCCGCGCGTGCGGGAGAGGGGGCGAGGGGGTGAGGGCATGCCATGCGTTGCCAACCCAATGAACCATTACACATAGAACATAGAACCAGTAAGAACCACGAAGACTGATTAGTTTGCTTCGTGGTTCTTCGTGTCCTTCGCGGTTAAATATGTTCTTTTGGATTAAAATAGATCTGTCCAGTGTTTTACCTTCATCCACAAGGAACAAAATTATGTCGCTTGCCTTGAATGTACTTAATCAGAGCCAGCCAAGTTGTGCTGGTTGTGGTGGTTTATGTTGCCGCTCGTTTGTATTACCAATTGATACCCCCGAAACCCGTGAGGATTTTGATGTGTTGCGCTGGTTGGTGCTGCATCGTGGAGTCAAATGCTTAGTCAAGCAATCGGTCTGGGAATTGGAAATTGCCCTGCCATGCGAACATTTGCAAGAAGATAGCCGCTGTGGGATTTATATGCAGCGCCCGAATGTTTGTGTTGAGTATGAAGTTGCAACCTGTGAGCGCCATCAGCCACCGCATTTCGAAGCAGTGATTGACAACGAACATGCTTTGCGGGCCTGGGTTTTCTCGCGCTACGGCATGTATCCCGATGACCCCGATTTTCCCTATGGCGAGCAAACGATTCGGGTTGGTTTGTTTTAAGCGCGATCATCGGTATCATGTGCCCAGCGAACGTCTAGTGATAAGGAACGATCAATGTCGATCATTCAGAGTACGCTCGATATCCATAGCCCTGAATTTCACCAAAATGTTGATTTTCATCGCCAATTAAGCGCCGAATTGCGCCAACAGACCCAGCAAATTGCCCAAGGTGGTAGCGCCGAAGCGCGTGCCCGTCACGAACGCCGAGGCAAATTACTGGTGCGTGATCGGATCGAGCGTTTGCTTGATCCTGGGAGTGCTTGGCTCGAAATTGGCACATTGGCCGCGTGGCAAGTCTACGACGATGATGTGCCAGCAGCTGGTGTCATTACCGGAATTGGGCGGGTATCGGGAGTTGAAGTGCTGATCGTTGCCAACGATGCCACGGTCAAGGGCGGCACATATTATCCATTAACTGTCAAAAAACATTTGCGTGCCCAAGAAATTGCCTTGCAAAATCATCTCCCTTGTATTTATTTGGTTGATAGCGGTGGGGCATTCTTGCCTTTGCAAGCTGAGGTTTTCCCCGATCGCGAACATTTTGGGCGGATTTTCTACAATCAAGCGCAAATGTCGGCCTTGGGTATTCCACAAATTGCGGTGGTGATGGGTAGTTGTACCGCTGGCGGAGCCTATGTGCCAGCCATGAGCGATGAAGTTGTGATTGTACGCGAACAAGGCACGATCTTTTTGGGTGGCCCGCCCCTGGTCAAAGCAGCAACTGGCGAGATTGTTAGCGCCGAGGATTTAGGCGGCGCTGATGTGCATACCCGCCTATCAGGTGTTGCCGACCATTTTGCTGATAACGATGAGCATGCCTTGGCAATTACACGCTCGATTGTGGCCAATTTGCAGCGGCGCAAAGCTAACCCATGGCCGCTGCGCACGCCCGAAGCGCCACGCTACGATCCCCAAGAATTGTATGGCATTATTCCCGCCGATACTCGTAAACAATTCGATGTACGCGAAATTATCGCCCGTATTGTCGATGGCTCGCGCTTGGATGAATTCAAGGCGCGTTATGGCACAACCTTGGTGACGGGCTTTTCACACATTTATGGTCATCCAGTGGGCATTTTGGCCAACAACGGCATTTTATTCTCCGAGAGTGCCCTCAAGGCGGCGCACTTTATTGAGCTTTGTAACAAACGCGCGATTCCGCTGCTGTTTTTGCAAAATATCACGGGCTTTATGGTGGGCCGCGAATACGAGCAACGTGGGATTGCCAAAGATGGTGCCAAAATGGTGATGGCAGTATCGAATGCTCGTGTGCCAAAATTTACTGTAGTGATCGGCGGCTCGTTTGGTGCTGGCAACTATGGCATGTGTGGCCGAGCCTATAGCCCGCGCCAACTCTGGATGTGGCCCAATAGCCGCATCTCGGTGATGGGTGGTTCGCAAGCAGCCAACGTGTTGCTGACCGTGCGCCGCGATGGCTTGCAAGCCAAAGGCCAAGACATGAGTTTGGCGGAGCAACAAGCCTTTATGCAGCCAATTCTCGATAAATACGAGGCTGAGGGCAACCCCTATTATTCCAGTGCTCGTTTGTGGGATGATGGGATTCTTGATCCGGTTGATACGCGCATGGCCTTGGCGCTGGGTTTATCGGCAGCCGCCAATGCGCCATTAGCTGATGTTAAATATGGTGTGTTTCGGATGTAATGTGCTGAACTGCCCCCTTGATTATGAGTCGAGGGGGCATTTGATCTACTAAGGCCACGAAGGGTTGGAACCACGAAAAACGCAAAGGGTTATTTTTTAGCCACAGATTAGCACAGATGGATTTGATTCTCATTCTATGCCTATTACCACTAGTCCCTGACACCTGAATCCTGCTCCCTCGCACTCTCTGCGCCTCTGCGTTAAACTAAAATTCCATTTTTAGCCAGGAATTACCCGAATAATACTCCCATAGCTCTCAGCTAATAGCCCTATTTATTATCATTCATCCCTCATCCTTCATCCTTCATCCTTGGTTTTACGGTACACTAAGCAGCAATTAACTGAAGGAATGAAAAAATGCACATAGAAATTCTCTATCGCGACGAGCAAATCGTGGTGATCAATAAACCAACTGGGGTAGCAACCCACGCGCCTCAAGGCGATTTGGCATTAACCGATGTTGAACGCGCCTTGCGTGCCCAATTGCAGCTTGAGTATTTGGCGATTCATCAGCGACTTGATCGCGATACCTCGGGTGTGATGCTGTTTGCGCTTGACCCCGCTGCCAACGCCAATTTAGCCACGGCCTTTGCTGAACATACGATTGAAAAAACCTACCAAGCCTTGGTGTATGGCGTGCCCAGCCAAAGCCAAGGGATGATCGATGCTGCCTTAGCGCCTGCTGGCGATGGCATGATCCAAGTTGCCCCAGCCCATGATCGGCGTGCTCAATCAGCAATTACTCATTATCGCGTCTTGACCAGCAGCCCTGATCAGCGATTTAGCTTGGTGGAATTACAGCCAAAAACTGGCCGAACCCATCAATTACGAGTGCACTGCGAATTTTTGGGCCATCCAATTGTTGGCGATTCGCTGTATGATGTGGCCCGAGCCGCCCCCCGACTTATGCTGCATGCCAGCGAATTACGTTTTACCCACCCGCTTACCCAACAGCCGTTGCATGTTCAAGCGCCAGCCCCAGCTTTGTTCGCACGAGTGGCTCAAGGCTTGCCCGAATTACAACAAAGCAATGAGCTAGCAGCGCTCAATGGCTTAATTGAGTTGGCGGCTGAGCGGCGGGCGGTGCTCGCAGCCGATCCTGCTACAACGATTTTTCGGGTGTTTCATGGCCCAAGCGATGGCCTGACTCATCCATGGCTTCAGCATTGGACGGTCGATAAACTTGATCAGGTATTAGTTGCCTCGTGCTATGACGAAAAAGTGCGTCAAGTGCCAGCCAGCTTAATCAATGCTTTGGTTGCGCAATGGCAGCCGCAAGCAATTTATGCCAAATATCGCCCACGCACCGCTGCCAAAGTTGATGATGCCACAATGGCTGAGCTAGCTCCTACTAGGCCAGTGTGGGGTGAGCCAGTTGAGCAAGTGGTGGTGCAAGAAGCTGGGTTAAGCTATGAATTACGCCCCAACGATGGTTTGAGCATTGGTTTATATGCCGATATGCGCGAAACTCGCCAACGGGTGCGCAATTTGGTTGCCAAGCGTCAACTGCGGGTGCTCAATACCTTTGCCTATACCTGTGGCTTTGGGGTGGCGGCCTTTGCCGATGCACCCGAGGCAATCGTGACCAATCTTGATCTGTCGCGGCGCTCGTTGGATTGGGGCAAAATTAATTATGGCCTGAATCAATTGGTTGTTGAAGATCGCCAGTTTGTGTTTGGCGATGTTTTTGATTGGCTTAGCCGTTGGGTACGCCAAGGTCGCCAATTCGATCTGGTGATTCTTGATCCACCGTCATTTGCTCGCAATCGTGGTAAGCGCTGGCGAGCCGAAGAAGATTATGCCGATTTGGTGGCCTTGGCGGTGCAGTTGTTGCCAGTAGATGGGCATCTGATCGCTTGCTGTAACCATGTTGGGCTTTCGCGGCGGCAATTTCGCGGCCAAGTTGAACGCGGTATGCAGCAAGGACGGTGGCATGGCACGATTGAAGCCAATTATCCGGCCTCACCCTTAGATTACCCCGCTGCCTATGGCGAAAGCCACTTGAAAATTATTTTGGCGAGTGGTCAAACCAACGATTAATGTGGCTTTAAACTTCTGATGTATAGTAGAGAGCGGAGTATTTTGCTGTTTAAGGTCGGAGCGCAATGGAACGTCAACAAGTGCAAGTTCGTTTGGCTAGCAGCGCCGATTATCCGGCGGTGATTGCGGTAACTTATGCGGCCTATGCCCCGCAACGGGCCAAAAGCGAGCTATATGCCTATGTCTATAACGAAACCGTCGAGAGCCTGAGCGCCTCGCAGGCCAAGCATCCCAATTGGCAGATTTTGGTGGTTGAAGAGGCAGGCCAGATTGTAGCAGCAGTGCGCGTTGGCACATTCAGCCCAACCGACACCGACTTGCACCTCTGGCGTTTGAGCGTCGATCCTGCCGCTCAAGGTCGCGGTTATGGCAAGCTTTTGGTGCAAACCGTCGAACAATGGGCCAGTGCTCAAGGCTATCAAAGCATTTCGTTGGGAGCGCTCGAAGTTTCGCCCGAAAATCAGGCGATGTACGAGCGTTGGGGCTATCGCTATCACGAGCGTCGCGAAATGACTAGCGCTCCTGGTAATTTTTACGCCATCCTGCATAAGCCAACTAAGCGTATAGCGAATCAAACTGTGGCGACCTACGAAACAATCGCTGAGGATTATCAGCAACGACGGGGTGCAATTAACCCTTGGATTTTAGAATCACGTGATCGTTTTATGCACCACTTGGTGGCACCCGCTAAAATTCTTGAGGTTGGTTGTGGGCCTGGCCGCGATGCCTTGATGCTGCACGAGGCTGGTTATCAGGTGCTTGGACTAGACCCGACTTGGGCTATGTTGCAACTTGCCAAGCATGCTGAGGTGAATTTGATTGCTGGTGATGCGCGGAGTTTGCCGATTGCCACGGCTAGCGTGCAAGGAGTTTGGGCGCAAGCCTCGCTGTTGCACCTGCCACATTTGGAATTTTCGCTGGCCTTGAATGAAATTGCCCGCGTCTTGCAATCGCAAGGGATTTTTTATTTCAGCCTAAAAGTTGGCGAAGGCGAACAAATGCATGCTGATGGGCGCTTCTTTGCCTATCATCAACCAGAATTGGTGACCAAGGCTTTGGCTGGGGTTGGCTTGAAGGTGCTTGAACAATGGGTGGTTGAGGCTGATATTCCCAATAATCCGCCATGGGTCAAAACGATTGCTCGAAAGGAGCCTGCATGAGCGAACCAAAAATTCCCTTCAGCGCCAAAATGTGGTTTGCCTGGGGCCAAAGTTGCACCTATTGGGGCAATCGCACGCTTTCCAAGCAACTCTATCGTTGGGCCTTCAATGCCTATACCCGTGCCCAAACCTATGCACCGTGGTGGGGTATGCCCGTTTTGCGGCGGGCGGTGATTCGTGGACGCGAGCTTGATGATTATGCTGGAGCTGTGCGCGACTTTGGTGATCTGATCAAGCTGGAGCCTGAGTGGGCCGAGCCATATTTGCAACGTGGCATTTTGCATAGTTTTCATGGCTTGCATGCAGCAGCACGCGCGATAGCCGATTTTGATCAATTTTTGAAGTTGGCTCCAGCGACCCATAGTTGGCGGGTCGATGCCGAGCGTTTGACTGAACGTTTACGCGAAGAATTACAAGAACGCGGCTGGAGCGAAAGTACCGAGTAGCTCCAGCCGCGTTTGGGGTTATGCTTGGGGACTATTGGTTTTGAGCCAAGCCGCTAGGTCATGGTAATCGCGATAGTGCTGGGCTTGCCAGCCATGGCTTTGCGCCGCAACAACATTGGCTTGGGCATCATCCCAAAAGGCGATACTGGCAGGTGCTAAGCCAAGTTGCTGGCTGACCCGCTCGAAATATTCGGGCATTGGTTTGCGTGCACCAATGCTCGATGAGGCCAACATGCCATCGCACCAACGCCACATGCCCAAATCATGCCAAAGGTAGTTGCTGCGATGGCGCTCTTGGTTAGTCGCAAGATAGCACTTAATTCCGCGTTCGCGCAGCATTTGCATCGCATTCAACACCCGTGCATCAACCAAGCTTTCTTCATGGAACCAACGCTCCAAGAAGCTATCAAGGTCGCTGGACCAAGCCCATTGTTCAAGGTAAGGCGGCAAGACCTCACGCAGATCGGCCTTGCCATCGATACAATCCAAAAATACCCCTTGAAAAAATGCTTGGGTATGCTTGAATGTGATGTGATGTTCGCGCTCCAAATAGGCCGCAAAGCGAAACATCGGCATACACAGCACCCCATCAACATCAAACAAGACTGCTTGCAACCTGCTCATGCTTGTGGCTCAGCCGCCAAGGTGCGCTGAATTTGGTCGAGATGACCGAGGCCATGGTTGGCATAGGTTTCGACCAAACTGATTAAGCTGACTGGGCCATTTTCGGGGTGAAAGCCGGTGCGTTGCCAAGCGTCTTCAGGCAATTCGCGCCAAAATTGCACCCAGCGGGCATGCAATGAACGCAACAGTTGCAATGAAATTTCGACATCGGCCTGCTGGGCATCGCCAAACGCCGCCCAAACATCTTGATCATAGGGCTTGAGTGTAGGGTTTTCTTCGCTGGCGATCAATTTGCAACGAATATACGAATTCATATGCGAATCGGCCAGATGATGAATATTTTGGGCCACGCTCCATTCGTTGGCTAAAAATGGCGTGGTCAGTTGGCTTGGGCTGAGTGGTCGTACAAGCTCAGTTAATTGGGCTGGTAATTGTTCAATTTGGCTAATCCATTGGTCGCGCTGCTCACTCATGCCAGTTCTCCTACGAGTTTGGGGCTGACAACACCTAAAGTTTGGAGCACATGGGTATATACGCCGACGATCACATCATCGCCAGCATCGCGGGCAATATATTCAAAGCCAGGCGAGGCATTGGCCTCAATCAGCCACCATTCACCATTGCGATCTTGGGCAATATCTAAGCCTGTCCAACGCAAAGGCAAGGCTTCAAACAGCGAGGCCGCAAAATTGCTAATCGTGGTATGTAAGGTTTGATCGTCAATCACCACTGCCCGGCCACCATTCCAGTGCAAGGGGCTAAGATTGCCTTCAAACATGGCCTGGTCGATATTTTTTTCGTAGAGCAAAATCAACTGGCCATCCAAAAAGACCGCGCGATATTCGTGGGCAATCTCGATTGTGCTCTGAGCCAGTGCAATATAATCAAAATCTTTGCTTGCGCCATCGAAAATTTTGGTTAACGCGCGAATAATGCCCTCGCGGTCGTGGCAGCGAAATACATTCAAGCCGCCCGAGCCACGATTGCGTTTGATCATCACCGGCATGGCGAATTTAGCCAGCACATCATCGGCGATTGCTTCAAGGCTATCGAAGGCGCGATATTTGGCAAAACGATCCGGCCCAAGCGGATGGAAATACGATTCAGTTTGCGGTTGTTTAATCCAATTGTGGGTGAGGGTGAAAAAATAATCTTTATCGCGGCAGATTTCGCTCATTGTGTTGTCGTTGAGCGGTGCTTTCCAATTAACAAACAGCCAATTACGGGTAGGACCAACGATGCGCAGAATGTTTTCCGTCGAGTGTAAATGTTCATACGTCAAACCGAGCCGTTCACAAGCCAGCGACAGCAAACGAATATTCGGATTCATGGATCGTCCTTAAAAAAGTTATGAGGGAAGCTCTGTGGTTGGCATGTAGCATACCGCACTCTGCGCTAGTTGCAAGTGGCATTTTGCCACAGTGCAGCACGAAATTGATAAAACCTAGCAATTATATACAGCTAAAGTGATTTGTATTTAATCATAATTGGCTAAAACAAACTAAGCTTGTTGTGAATATCCATATAGCTAGCAAGCATTTTCACCTGAATATGATCCGATTCAATGCGCTAACAAGGGATTTAGGCCCGAATTAATAAAATTTTTAAATAATCAATTTCGTGCTTGTCAATGTTGCCGAATAATGTGATAATGGGGCATCAATCTAGCCTGCAATTTTTGGCACTTGATACTCGAAGCGGATACTCCGCAGTTGACGTTGTAGGATTACAGCAATGAAATCATTTGAACATACCCAACTGGGTGAGTATACATTGCAAGAAGAGATTGGCCGTGGTGGGATGGCGCAAGTCTATCGAGCGCAGCATCAAGCCTATGGTCTCGTTGCCTTCAAAGTATTACCACCCTATTTTGCCCACGATAACGATACGCTTCAGCGCTTTATGCGTGAGGCGCGGGCCAATCGCACCTTGCACCACCCGCATATTGTGCAATTGTATGAAGCCAGCGATGTGGCTCAAGCTCAAAACCCCTACCAGCCGATCCACTATATTGCTATGGAATATATCGCTGGGGGTACGCTGACTGATCGCTTGCGTCAACAGCCACAACAGCCATTGAACTTGACACTTGAAATGGGTGAGCAAATTGGCTCGGCCTTGGATTATGCCCATGGTAAGGGCTTTATTCACCGCGATATCAAGCCGAGCAATATTCTGTTTCGTAGCAACGGCCATGCGGTGCTTGCCGACTTTGGGATTGCCCTCGCCAACAATGAGGCCCGCATGACCAAGGCTGGCGGTTTTGCTGGCACGGTCGCCTATACTGCTCCCGAAATTTTCGAGGGCGAAACCGCTGATGTGCGCTCGGATATTTATGCCTTGGGCTTGATTCTGTATGAATCGTTGGCTGGGCATAACCCCTATGCCAATATCAGCACCAATGCCCAAATTGCCATGAGCAAAATTTTAACCACACCGCTGCCGCCATTGCAAGATGTTGCGCCGCATGTGCCTCCACTGACTGCTGAAATTCTGGCTCAAGCAACTGCTAAAGATCCAATTCGACGCTTTGCCACGATGTCGGATTTTGTTGAGGCCTTGAAACAAGCTAAATTCAATCGGGTCAGCGATCGGCCTGCGCAACAATTGAATGCCAGTGGTCGCCCGATGATTCCAATTGCTGGTCGGCCTGGAGCACCAAATCGACCACCACCACGCAATCAATCAAGTGGCGATAACCCAACTCAAGCCTTTGTTGCAGGAGTTGCAGCTTCAGCAGCAGCCGCCTCGGCCATGCCTGAGGCTAACGAAGGCACAATGATCTACACGCCACCAACGCCAAATCCGGTGGTGCAACAATCGGCTGCGCCGCCACCAAACGAGCCAACCCAGATCTACACGCCACCAACCCCGAATCCGGTGGTGCAACAATCGGCTGCGCCGCCACCAAACGAGCCAACCCAGATCTACACGCCACCAACCCCGAATCCGGTGGTACAACAATCGGCTGCGCCGCCACCAAACGAGCCAACCCAGATCTACACGCCACCAACCCCGAATCCAGTGCTGCAACAAGCTGTGCCAGCGGCCAAGCCGCCAGTTGATGCGACCCAGATTTATACGCCACCAGCAGCCAACCCATCGTTGCGACAAGCACCGATTACGAAGCCGAATCAACCCTTGCCAAGTGTACAATCGCAGGCCAACCAGCCGTTGCCAGCTGCGCCAACCATGCCGCTGGATAACCAAAGCACAATGATGTACACGCCAAATGCGAGCGTACCCAATCGGCCAATTCCAAGTCGAACCAACCAGCCAGTTGATAACGAAAGCACCGTGATGTATCCGGCCTATCCGCCGAATCAGCCCCAAGCCTATCCGCCAGCAACGGGTAACCAAACCTATATGCCGCCCACTGGCAATCAGGCCTACCCACCAGCAACGGGTAATCAATCGTATCCGCCAATGACTGGGGCTTCGCAGCCAAACCAGCAACTGCCCAAAAAAGGGCCAGCGCGGCCAATTAATGCCCAACGGATTGAGCTGGCACGGCCAGTCGCTCCTGTTCAAGCAGTTCAGGCGGTGGAAACTGAATATGCGCCAGCTCCACCGCCCTATGCCATGCCATCGAAGGCATCGCCAGTCGCTAAAGCAAAAGATTTCTTGCGTTCGCCAAAGGTTTTAGTGGCCTTGGGTAGTGCCTTATTAGCTTTAATTGTGATTGCATTTTTGAGCTTTGGCCAAGGCGAGGACGACCCAAATATTGCTAGCGGTGCTACGGCTACCTCGGTAGTTGCGGTTGGCGAGAGTACTCCAACGGTTGCGGCAACCAATGCGGCCACCCCAACTGTAGCCGAAACCGCCGACCCTCAAGAAGCTAAACGCTTGGAATATATCGTTGGGCAAGAGGCCTATGCCAAACAAGATTGGCCCAATGCGGCGGCGGCCTTCGACAAAGTGCTTGCGATCGATCCTGCCTATCTCGATTTGAGCAATATTGGCTCGGCAACCTACTACAACTGGGCGGTTAGCGAATTAACTGGCCCTGACAAAGTTGCTGAAAGCTTGGAAATTCTCAACAAAACCTTTAGTTTCAAGCCAGATCATCAACCAGGTGGCAACTTAGCCAAAGTGCTGAATGTCTATCGCAATGGCCAAACTGCCACCGAACAACAAGATTGGCAAGCAGCAATTAATGGCTACAAAGAAGCCCAAACCGCTGGTAGTGGCGAATTTGGCGAAATTATGGGTAAGTTGCAAACAGTCAAACAATTGTATGAAGCCTATCTCGGGCGCGGACGCGAGCTAGAAGAGGCTGGCGATACCGCCGAAGCCAATGCAATCTATCGCGAAGCTGCTGCGCTGAAAGAGCAAGATAGCAGTTTAGATGTTGCTACGGCCAACACGCGGATTGCGGCAACCGCGCCTACTGCCGTGCCTGCAACTCCAACCAGGCCGCCGACACCAACGCCTGTGCCAGTAGCTCAACGCTTATACTTCCAAAAGTATGCCGACAATGCGGTTGACCCAACCTGTTTTGCGGTGCATATTCGTGGGGTTAACACCAGTGGCTGGTTTGTGACCGTCGATGGCTTGGGCAATCGCGGGAACGTCGATGGCGCAGGCAATACCAATGTTTGTGGGCTGTCTGCCAGTCAGGAAGTGACCTTCACGGTTTACAATGGCTCTGGTCAAGCGGTACCAGGTGGTGGCGGCATCCCAACCCGTGGCGGCGATTTGATGACTGGCTATTGGCAATAACCAAATCTGTTTCAACGAGCCGCGATCAAACAAATCGCGGCTCGTTGCTATTTAACGACGTTCCAATTGAGCTTGGGCTAGGCGTTGCACATAGCAATTTCCGTCATTGGTCAATTGTTCGAGCACGTTGGGTGGGCAACTCGGGTTTTCGGCTAAAGCTGCTCGCCCCAGCTACCACGGCGAATTAACACCCTTTATCAGATGCTCAATTTGGGTTGCGGGGTGACCCAATGCCAGCATATGCAGCCATGGATCGAGCGCATACAGGGCTTCGATTAGTGCTCGTTGGCGGACATGATCAAGAATTTCAGCTGTGGCCTGCGGGTTTTGCCCAACTGTTTGACGTACCAACGAGGCTTGATCTTGGGCTAGTAGCGCTAGAATCTCGGGAGTTGCAGCTGGGTTGAGTGCTGCTGCCAAGCGAATTGGCACTGCCGACCATGTGTAATCGCGGGCCAGCGTCAGCAGTAATTTTGGGCTAATGTTGGGATTCCGCGCTAGCGCCGCCCGCACATGCTGCGAATCATCAAGCTCCAATAGTTGATGAACAGTACGCGGAGTTGCCGGATTTTGGGCCACTAATAGCCGAATTTTAGGATCATCATCTTCGGCCAATATTGCTAAACCCTTAATATCGTTGGAATTGGCGACTTGAATTCGCTAGGCCAGCGGAGCTTCGAGCAATCTTGGGTATGTTGGGGAAAATTCAAGCGCTTGTGGCTCGATCACAGGTTGCGACGTAGCTGCCGCTTGATTAAACAATAATTGATGTTGCTCGGCTGGTGATTGGCGTAGCCAGCCTAACATTGGCTGATTAATCGCATTCAAGCTAATTAATTCTTGCAGTAATGTTGTTTCTGTGGCATCGGGCAAGGCTATTTGCTGTTTGGAATGCTGATAGTCGGCGTACCAATTGGCATCAAGCCGAGGATTCGAAGCAACATGCAGTTGCACGGTTTGCTCAATTTCAGGGCTAATGCTTTGAATCGATGCCAAAATAGCCTGCGGAATAGCGGCGTGCCTCAGTAGTTGCAAGCAACGCAACGGCTCCATTCGCTTAAACAACTCAGGATCGTGTTGGAGCCACATGGGTAATGCTGGATTCGCCAGAAATGCGGCGGGCACATCAGTGGCAAATTCTAAAGCCAGCATTGGCGGAATACTTGGGTTGGCAATCAACACTTCGAGCAGCGGCAAGGTTCGGCGTTCTAAGATAACTGCGAGTGGGCCTTGCGGTGCTTGGTTTTTGAGATAAGCAAAACTCGTGGTCGGCTGAGCGGAATCAGCGCCTTGTTGGAGTTTAAGCCACTCGACGAGGGCGATCAGTTGTTGTGGGTCGGTTTGGGGGTTGCGGGCAAGGCTGAGCATGGCGGCTTGATCAAGCTGGGCAATATCGAGCATTATCGTTCCTCTCACACCAAAACTACTGATACCGTGCTACAATCAGCGCTGCTTAATTACACTGGAGTATACCCCATGTTTAGCTCAAATCGTTTGACCTTGCGGTCAGTTGGTCAAGAAGATCTGCCGATTTTTCATCAATGGTGGGGTGACCCAGAAATTATGGCCTTGCAAACCGATGGCGATATTCGTTTGCGCCATGAAACCACCAATGTGATGATGTTTGACCATTGGTTTCGTGATGGTGGCAGCGATGTTGGTTTCTCGATTGAACTCACCGATACTGGTCAGCTAATTGGCTTTACCAATGTTTGGGGAGCGCAATTAAAAAATCGCTCAGCCGAATTGGGCATTATGCTCGATAAAGATTTTTGGAACTGCGGCTATGGCACCGAAGCGATGCATGTAATTGTGCGTTATGTCTTTGCTGAGCTGAATTTTCACCGTTTGCAATTGACTGTGCGCGATTACAACCAACGGGCGCAGCGAGTCTATAGCAAAGTTGGCTTTCAGGTCACTGGGCGTTTGCGCCAGATCAATTTTCGCAATGGCCGCTGGCACGATGATCTGGTGATGGATTTGTTGCAGGATGAATATTTAGCCACCCACGGAGCCTACCCGCCTAGCTCAACCATGCCCAAATAGCTATAGACCGATCGTAACTTCATGGTATAGTGATAGACAATCGCGACATAAACCGCGCCCGATGCTTTCGGCGCGGTTTTGTATTAACCTAAATCAACGTAGAGGTTGTTGTGCAAACGCTACTCTCGATTATTGAAATTTGTGCCACGATTGCCTTTGCCATTTCGGGCATTATTACTGCTCGCCGCCGTTCGTTCGATTTAATTGGTGTCTATACTGTGGCATTTGTGACGACCTTTGGTGGCGGAACGGTGCGCGATATTTTGCTCGATCGCCGCCCGTTTTATTGGGTGCAACAGCCGATTTATCCAATGTTAATGCTTGGTTTGGCCATTGGCTCGTTTTTTGTGGCCAAAGCCGATTGGGTCGCCCTGACCGAAAAGGCGATTATGATTCCCGATGCTTTTGGTTTGGGTTTGTTTACGGCAGTTGGTGTAGCCTATGGCTTAGAGGCTTCGATGCCGTTGTTTATTGCCGCCTTGATGGGTGTGATCACGGCTTCGGTTGGCGGCATGTTGCGCGATATTTTGTGCAATGAAATTCCGCTGGTGTTTCAGCGCAGCACTCAATTGTATGTTACTTGTGCCTTTGTCGGAGCCTGCGGTTACCTGTTATGTACCTATCTCGGCTTTGATGCGCTGGCAGTCTTGGTTTGCACTGGAATTACGGCGGCGATGCGTTTGGGCGCGGTGCGCTACGATTGGACTCTACCGATCTAGCCGTTGCAAGGCTGCCAGCGCACTATCGTTGATCATTGTGCGATAGGGATCTTCGGCCAACGCAGCCAAACTCGTCAAACAGGCTTGATACTGCTCCAAGGCTTGGTCGATCTGGGCATTTTGCTCATACGACCAAGCCAAATTTAAATAGAGCGAGGGCAGAAATTCGCTGATTGCGCTTGATTCCACCAATCTAGCCTGTTCAAGGGCGATCTGATTCCATTCGAGCATCGTGGCAAGTGGTTGATGCCGTGCACAATAATGTGCCGCGATACAACGATCTAATGGTGTTTGGGCCAAAGCCCAAGCTTGTTGATAGGCCGCTTGAGCTGCGCCAATCTGATCGTGCATTTCGGCTTGGGTTCCAGTGATGCACAATTGCACTACCGGATTGGTGTGATCGAGCAGTGCATTATTCATAGCGAAAATGCCTTGCTGCTAAACGTCGCCAACGGCGCTGACGATGACGATAAAACAACTGGGCAAACAGCCAGATCAATGGAGTTAACCAGCCCGCCTCAACCACCACATGATCCCGATAGCGCGTGCTTGTGCCTTCAACCGCGACCTCGATCGTATGATCCCAACGCTTGATTAGCGGGCTATGGCCATTATCGCGTAAGGTAAAAGGATGTTGCTGTGGATGCGATATTACAATCGCCTGCTTGCCAAGCGGAATCAGCCCAAACAAGCGTAATTCGACCCAATAGGTGCCATCGCGCCAAACGTCAGGCAGTTGGTTGGGTTGTTTGGGCTCAAAGGTTACCAGTGGTTTGGCGACATATTCCAAGAGGCGCGAGGTTGTTACATGCTCAATTGCGGTGCTGGCGGCACAATCCAAGCGGGTCGAGAGATCAACAATCATCACAGCAGCCCTTTCTAGATCAGCCATGTTGCTGATATTGCTCTACCTTACAACCATGGTTGCTGCTCGGCAAGCCCAAATTGCCCAAATCGGTTAAAAATGTTCACTCATTCTCCATAACTTTTTCATACGCAATTGCTACAGTTAACCTAAGCAAGCCCAAAGCGCCGGTGGATGTTGCAAAAAACCTGATTTGGGCTTGCGCAACCATTGAACTCGTGTGAAAGAGTTGTGTATGTTGTATCCAGTGCTATTTAGCTGGCCATGGAGCCGTAATTTCGTCCAACAACTACGTCGCATCTACCACTTTTCCGAGCCGTTATAGGGGTATTGTGCAATTCAGCTTCAAACAGATTAATCATTTGGAGTGCTTTGCCCAATGCCATAATAACGGGTGGGGCAACACTATTGCCAATCAGTCGAAAATTAGCCGATTGATTGGAATGAAACTTAAATGTTGTAGGAAATCCTTGGATACGGGCAGCTTCATTGACGGTAATAGGCCGATGGCGTTTGGGGATTAATATTTGTTGAATGAAATTTTGTTTATATTCTTCGGCTGTTGATCCACTGACACTGATTTCGGCGATCTCATCGTGCATACCACGCGCAGTTAACGTACCGAAGAAGCGAGCATGCGGTAAGAAAATGCGATAGGTTCCGTCGATCCCACCAGACAAACGCCGATTGAAAAACTCGTATTTAGCATCTTCATATTGACGTAAAATTCGTTTTTGTACCAAAGCTTGTAATTCTGATTCAGCTAAATCAACTACCAACTCGGCAATAGCTTGATAGCTCATCGGATTTCCATCGCAATCGCCATAGCGTGGATTACGCCGATTGCGCATTATCGTAGTGCAAATTTGCTTTTCACGTTCAGTTGTAGCATAGATTTCCCAGCTATGAATGCTGGTTGGCCCATTCCGAATATCATTAAGGATGAAAAAATCGTTGAATGCGCCACGCGGGGTTAATTTATTGAAACCTACTTCAATCCGCTCACCAAATAAATTCCGTTGAATTGGCAGTGATTCAGGAATGATTGAAGGAGTCTGAAGATTATCCAAAATATCATAAAGCCGTTGTTCTGATTCGCGATATTCGGGAAATGAAAAATCGGGCAAGCCTAATCTTTGTTGAATCCCAATAATAAATACCCGATCACGATTCTGCGCGACTCCATAATCAAACGAGTTTAATAATTTATAATAAACTTGGTAACCTAAAGCCTTAAAACTATCAAGAATACTTTCTAAGCATAGCCGATTACGCGGATCAATCAGACCTTTCACATTTTCAAATATAAAGGCTTTTGGCTGATTGATCCGAACTAAACGGATCACATCAGCCCATAATTGCCCCCGTGGATCATCGAAGGCTTGATTTTTGCCTGCGATTGACCATGGTTGACATGGCACACCACCAACCAGCAAATCGTGGGCAGGTAATTGCTGAAGGGTGGTAATATCACCTAGATTATGGTCTGATCGATCGGTCGGCCAATTCTGACGATAAACCTTGATCGCCTGTTGATCGATCTCGGCTGAGCCAACGCAAATGCCTCCGGCAGCCTCAAGCCCAAGCCGAAATCCGCCAACGCCTGCAAATAAATCTATAAACTGAAATTTTTTCATAGCTAACTTTCGTGGTTGTTATCTGTGTTCGATATTTTAGAACAGCTTGGCGATCTGTCAAAATCGGCATCAGCTCTTGATTAAACCAAATGCGGAGAGCCGAAGCTCCCCGCTACCTTTAATAAGCTATCTACAAGTTTACAATTTAAGCGCTTCGGCGACATCATTAACCAGAATCGTATATTCACCAGGCTTCAACTCGCCCTCAATTTGAATAATCGTGCTAAATGGTGAGATTTGTTGGTTGCACATGGCATCTTTAGGCCGAATTGTCGTGACTTCAATTTTGATGGTGTTGCCATCGATCGATTGTTTGGCTTCGTGGAAAGAAGTACAACCATCGTTGAGCATGCCGTTAATTTCAACCGATACTTGGGGCGGCATTGATTCTTTGACCGAAACGGCGACACTTTCGATCAGCATTGGGTTAATCTCGCTTTGCGCAAGATCGGGGGTGGGATAAGCCGCGCTATCGGTGGTGGGAGTTGCGGCAATGGTGGCCGTAGGAACGGTGGTTGGTGTGCTTTCTGCGGTGCCGCATGCTGCTAAAACGGAAGTCAAAACGAGCAGCAAAAATCCCTTACGCATTCGATGAAACTCCTTTAATCAGGCTGGCCTTGTGCCAACGTGCTTACTAGATTCAACGCTAGCATAGCAGATTTTGTTCCTGCCGCTGTTGATCCACGAAGCGCACAAAGAGGTGAGGGATCAGGATTCAGGGACAAGGGGTCAGATTTGTATTATCGAACCCAAACAGCAATCCTGACTCCTCATCGCTGGCCCCTGACCCCTAAATCCCTTCTGCGCCTCTGCGTTAAAGCCTGCAAGCTTTTTTGATTTTTGCCTTCTGCCTTTTATGCTTGCTCAAGCGCTTGTTCGGCTTTGATCAAGGCATCGGCGGCTTTGAGCATCTGTTCGCGGCGGGTGGCGCTGATGTTGCTGCTTTCAAGATAAATTTCGAGGGCGCGACGTGGGGTTAATCCTTCGTTTAATTCGCTGGCAACCGCAGCATAGCGGGTGCGTTCGCTGCGTTGAGCCTCGATCGCGATGCTGGCGATCACATGGGTTTCGGCAGCTTCGAGCAAGCGCCGCAGTTCAGTTTCGTCAAGTTGCGGGCGTTGCTCAGCGGTAGCGCTAATTAACAATCGTACCACCGCGCCATTCAAATCGCGTTTGCTGATCGCTTGGGCCACCCGCTCCATTGGGTCGCTGCTGCCAGTTACATCAACTTTAATCGTAACGAATGGACGGGGATGCACCGCAATCGGCTGATAACTGGCATCTTCCCAATTATTTTCAATTTCAACAATCACCACCTGCTTTTGCTCGGATTCCTCGCTAAAATCAATGCGTTCAATTGAACCTGGATAGATCATTGGGGGATTTTCGCTGAGCACTTGATAGCGGTGAATATGGCCCAAGGCCACATATTGAATGCCTGGCTGCGCCAAAAGCGATGGTGGCAGAATCAGATCGTTGCCCAACATGACCGAGCGTTCAGCGCCATAGGTAGCATTGGATACTGTGCCATGAAAGGTCAAGATTGCTGGTAAATCGCCGCGCAACCGCTGTGGCACTTGTTCGAGCCAAGCTCCCACCCGCCGCAACAATTCAGCTTCTAGTTCAGCAAAGGGCAACTCGCGAATATCATCTTTGGTCAAAATTGCATGGCGGCTGATCCACGGCACGGCCACAATTTGAATGCTACCTGCGCGAGTTTCGATCGTATGAATCCCAAGCCGATCGGCAATCGTCACTCCTTCGATGGCGAGGGTATCGAAAATTTCGACCGAATGAGCTTTGCCTGCGGCGGCTGAAACATCGTGATTGCCAACCAACATAAATACTGGAATGCCACGATCGAGCACACTGCGTAGGCGACGAGCAAATTCACGCTGATGGGTTGGATTGGGCGTGCGATTTTTGTAAATATCGCCAGCAATCAGCACCAAATCGACCTCATGCTCGATGCCAATCTGCAAAGCTTCGGCAAACCGATCAAGATAATCGATCAAGCGGGTGTTGAGGCCAGTTGTACTATCAATCCGCCCGTAATTTTCCATGCCAATGTGAATATCTGCGAGGTGAAGAATTTTCATGCCCAAGATACCTTTAATAGCTCATGTGTTTGGTTAGTCTACCACAATCGGCGGCTCATGGTAGACTAAAAAGGCCGCCAGTTAATCAAGTTTGTTTGGACTTAGCGGTTGTTCTTGCGCGGAAAGGATTTTTATCATGTCGGTTAGTGTCGATGTCTGGTCGGATTTTGTCTGTCCCTTTTGTTTTCTCGTTTCAACCAACTTAAAACGCTTGGCTGAAACTCACGATATTCAATTGACTTGGCATGCCTTTGAGTTGCGGCCATTTGGTTCGCCGCCACCCGATGCCCAATATCGCCAGTTTATCGCTGAGAAAACGCCTGCGATGGTGGCAATGGCCAAAACCCAATATGGCGTGGAGATTAATCAAGGGCCGTTTGGCATCGATAGCCGTTGGGCGCATCGGGCGGCCAAATGGGCTGAGCAACAAGGCCAAGGCGATGCCTATGCCCAAGCCGTGCTTTCAGCCTATTGGTTGCAAGCCCAAGATATTAGCCAGCCTGAGGTTTTAGCAGCTTGTGCCGAGGCAGTGGGGCTTGATGCCAGCAATATCAACACAATTTTAGCCGAGCCAATCTATGATGCTGCGGTTGAGGAAGATATTGCTTTGGCTCAGCAACTGCGTTTGAGTGGCGTGCCTGCGAGTGTGTTTGCTAAGCGCTACTTGGTGGTCGGCGCACAACCCTATGAAGTTTTTGCTGATGTGTTGCAGCAAGCTAACGAACAACCAGCCAGCAACTAGAGGAGGTTGTCAATTATGAATGAACAAGCCTATCGTGCCGCCAGCGAGCATGCAGTCTATCTTGATCGCTCGTCGGCTGGCTGTGTCGAAATTACTGGGCGCGACCGTTTGGTTTTGATCAATCGGCTTTCGACCAATGCAGTGCTCAATTTAGCGCCTGGCACGGGCCAAATCACCGTGCTCACCACCAATATTGGGCGAATTATCGACCTGATTACGGTGTTAGCCATCGATGATGATACGATTTGGGTGATTACCAGTGCCAATCGTGGGGCACAATTAACGACCTATTTTGGCCGCAATAAGTTTTATGGCGATCAATTTAAGGTACGCGATTTAACCGAGAGCGTGCACCAGATGCGAGTGTATGGCAGCCAAGCTACGGCAATGCTCGAACAACTCACCAACCAAAACTTGGAGCAAGTTGGTTTATGGCAACACATCAGCGCTGAAATTGATGGCTGTCCAGTGCGTTTAGCCCGAATTCGCCCAATGCGTGGCACTGGTTGGGCCATTTTTGCCGATCTTGCGGCGGCTGATGCCTTGTGCGAAGCCTTCGATGACGCGAATGGAGCGTTGCTTGATCGACCGACCTATCATACGCTGCGAGTTGAGGCTGGCTATCCCGCGCTGAATGAACTCAATGAGGAATTTATTCCGCTTGAGGCTAATTTGTGGGATGCAGTCAGTTTTAACAAAGGTTGTTACATCGGCCAAGAAATTATTGCGCGGATGGATAGTCGTGGGCGTTTGGCCAAAAAGCTGCAAGGTTTACGCCTAAGCGGCGCAGTCGAAGTACCTGCATCATTAACCAAAAATAACCAAGATGCTGGTACCTTGACCAGCGTGGTCTGGTCACCAGCCTTGAATCAGTTCATTGGTTTGGGTTATGTGCGCACTGGTCACGAGCTCGGTAGCGAATTGACTGTCGGCGAGCAGCAGGCAATCGTGGTTGAATTGCCATTTATTACTCAAACTGAGCCAACCACGGTTGAGTAGTCTGCAACAACCGCTGAAATTGGAATGATTTTGGTGGTTGTTGCTTCACTTTTGGGTGCTGGCGATTTCGCCTAGACCCACGGCTGGCCCCAAAAAGGTTGGTTGGGGCTGGCTGATGTGAACTTCAAACAGAGCTTTGCAACGGGCTAGCCATTCGCGGGTGGTGTAGCGGATTTGGGTTGCTGGCGGATAATAGGTTGTGCTTTGCTCGGGCTTAAAATTCCAATCGGGGATACTCAGGCCAATCGCGGCCACGTCCAGCTCGCGACAAGTATAAATTGCCCGAGGTAGATGGTAATCTTGGGTAACGAGGATTGCTTGAGTTACGCCGAAAATTGCTTTGGCGCGGTAACAGGTTTCGTAGGTGCTGAAGCCTGCGTAATCACGGGTGATGGCGCTGGTTGGGATGCCGTGGGCGATAGCATAATCGCGCATGACCGTTACTTCATCGTAGTTGGTTTGACTATTGTCACCGCTCATCAGTAAATGCTGCACACGGCCTGCTTGATAGAGCTGAATTGCGCCATCAAGCCGCTCACGCAGCGCTGCGCTTGGTTGATTGTAGCGAATGCCAGCTCCAAACACAATTGCAACCTGCTGGCTTGGAATACTCGCCACAGCATCAAAACGATAATCGGCAGTTGCCCAACGTACCCAGCCATTGACCAGCAACAGGCCTAAAATTGCCATCAATGCCAAACGTAAGCCCCATTTGAGGAATTTACGTGGTTGTAGGCGGTTGCTCGACTCGCCGCCGAACTTGCTCGCGTACCAACGCCAAAATCTCTTCACGCCGCACATTCCCCTTACTGACCACGCGTTCAACGGTCTCTTCAAGCTGTTGCCGTTCTGCTTCAGTTAGTTCTTTGGCCGAAACCACAATAATCGGCAAATCGCGGAATTGCTCAAGCTCTTGCAAGGCCGCGATCGTTTCGAAACCATCCATTTCTGGCATCATTAGATCAAGAATCATCGCGCCAAATGGGCGGCTATGCAATGCGCCCAAGGCTTCGCGCCCGTTGGCGGCCTCATAGACTTTCCAGCCTGCGCCTTCAAGCATACGTCGCAGCATCGCCCGACTATCATGATCGTCATCAACCACCAAAACTAGTTGGGTTTTGGCATTTTGTGGGTCGATACAACTACGCAGTGTGCGCAGCAATTGGCCGCGATCTACTGGCTTAATCAAATAATCGTAAACCCCAAACGAAACGCCTTGATTTGGCTCGGCCACAATCGTATGCATAATGACTGGAATGGTGGCAATTTTGGGGTCGGCCTTGATTTCGGCCAAGATCTCCCAACCATTAACATGGCCTGGCAACAACACATCGAGCAAAATCGCTGTTGGATGATGATTGCGCACCATCGCTAAGCCACTTTCGCCATCAAACGCACTTAGCACACTCCAGCCCTCGCGCTTGAGCGTGCGCGAAAGCAGATGATGCACATTACGATCATCATCGATAATCAGCACTTTGGGTTGGTTGTTGTTGGCTTCGCTAATAATAATCGGCGCTTCATCAAACAACGAAACTGGAGCCATATCGATGACTGATTGTGGTAAATGCACGCTGAAGATTGAGCCAACGCCCAATTCACTTTGCACCCGAATATCGCCGCCGAGCAGTTGAGCCAAGCGCCGACTTAAGGCCAAACCTAGCCCAGTGCCGCCATATTTACGGGTCGTCGAGGCATCTGCTTGGGTAAATGGCTGAAATAAGCGCGATAATTGGGCGTTGCTCATGCCAATACCATTATCATGCACGCTGAAATCGATCCAGCCCTCTTCTTCACTAGGTTGGACGCGCAAGGTAATACGGCCATGTTCGGTGAATTTCGCCGCGTTACTCAGCAAATTGACCAAAATCTGGCGTAAACGGGTTTCATCACTGATCATCGTTAGCAAGCCTGCTGCCGATTCGATTACCAAGCGATTTTCATTTTTGATAATCATCGGATCGACGGTTGAGCGCACATCGTGCAGCAGTTGGGGCAGCGAAATTTCCTCAGGCAAAATCTCAACCTTGCCCGATTCAATCTTAGCTAAATCCAAAATATCGTTGATTAAGGTCAGCAGATGTCGGCCTGAGAGCCGAATCCGATCAAGATCTTCGATCATCGCGGTTTGGCCGAGGTCTTCACATTCTTCTTGGAGAATTTCGCTATAGCCGATGATCGCATTGAGTGGGGTGCGTAATTCGTGGCTCATATTGGCCAAAAAGTTGCTTTTGGCGCGATTGGCTTCTTCAGCCACAAATTGCAAGCGTTGAGCATGATCTTTGGCTTGCTCAAGTCGCTCGATTTGGCCACGAATCGTTTGGGCCATGGTATTGAACATCGCGGCGAGGCGACCTACTTCATCATAGCGGCGAATGGGAATATCGGTGGTAAAATCGCCATCGGCAAAGCGCTGTGCTCCATCGCGTACCAACTTGAATTGGTTACCAACCCGCCCCAGCAGATAGTAGACGAATAGACTTAGCAATACCAGTATGGCCAAACTACGCCCTATTAGGGCTACAATCATGCGTCCATTTTGCTTAGTAATCCCAGCCTCAAGCGCCTCAGATTGCTCATCGATGATATCGGATAATACTTGAGTGGCCTGATCAAGTTGATCGGCGCGTTCGTCGAGTACTTCCCATGCATAGAGTTCAGCCGCCGAGCGAGTTGGTGCTGATTCTTGCAAGCGTAAATCGATTTGGGCGAGGTAGGCAATTCCAGCATCTTCATAGTCGGCGCTAAGTTTTTGGACATTTTCAAAGGCAGTTTTGGTTTCAGTGTTTGGCTGTATGTTCTTGAAGAATTGTTCAAGCTCTAGGCGTTTGTCATCGAAGGCTTGGCGATAACGGGTATAGTGTTCACGCTCCTCGACTTCACCTAAGGCATAGGCATCGAGTGCATGGGCTTGATATTGAGTGTAGAGGCTAATTTCGCGAGCTAAACGTTCGGCATCTTCCAAATCGATCACATATTCAATATCATTATTGAGCATGCTACGCTCAACAACCCCAATAATATTTAATCCGGTCATTAAGCTCAAAATGATCGCTGCAATCGTGATCATTGTACGGCGTACCGACCCGCGTTTCATGCAAACTTCCTTAGCCAAGCCAACTGATTCCATTGCTATTATACTCTATGCTGTCTAGCGATCACCATTCACTGGTTTGGTCGCGAAATCGCTCTAAAAGCAGAAAACTTATGAAGGTCACGCCCATCAAAAGGCTGCTCATGGCTAAGGCTTGGCCATAGTTGCTGGCCCCCGGTTGGCCTAAAAAGCGAAAGATCACGACTGGCATGGTGGCGGTGGTGGGGCTGGTTACGCTCACTACCAAGGCTGCACCAAAATCGCCTAACGAAACGGTGAAGGCAAATAAGCCCGCAGCCATGATACTTGGTAGCAGCAAGCTCAAATCAACTTCACGCCAAGCCCGCCATGGTTTTGCACCCAACATGCGAGCTGCTTCGCGTAACTGTGGGTTCAAACGGCGTAAGGCTGGCAACATAGTGCGAATAACAAATGGTAAAGCTAAAAGCGTATGGGCTAGCGGCAACAAACCCGACCAACGCCGCAGATCGGGCGTTTCCCAGCCCCAAAGCTCATACGAACGAAAGGCGATAATATAGCCCAAGCCGACTGTTACCGCCGATGTTCCCAAGGGTAGCATCAACACGCCATCGAGCAGGCGGGTCAAGCGGCCTTGGGGTTGAGCCAATAGATAGGCACATGGCAGACCAAAAACTAAAGCCAAGATCGTGGTGATGGCTGCATAGCGCAATGAGTTGAGCATAGCTTGGGTTGGCGGCACATAGGCATAACTGCCACGCTGATTGACTCCCAGCATGTGAAAATACTCAAGGCTCCACTGGCCTTCGATACGCAACGCCCCCAGTAACAAACTTGCTAGCGGCAGCACGATTAAACTGCTAGCAAGTAGCATAACCCCGCCAATTGCCACGCGACTTGGCCAAGTTCGAGCACGCCGCAAGGACAATGCTTGGGCTTCTTGGGGCACACTGCTACGCTGAACCAGCCGCGTATAGGCTAAGGTCAAGCCCAAACTGGTGAGAATTTGCAAGAGTGAGAGCGTTGCCGCAATCGGCAAATTAAATTGACGAATTGCTTGATCATAAATTTCGACTTCGATTGTGTGTTGCTGGCTGCTGCCCAATAACAACACCGTGCCAAAGGCCGAAAAGGTAAAGGTAAACACCAATAATACTGCTGCCAATAAAGCTGGTAGCGCCAATGGTAAGGTTACTTCGAGCCAAACTCGCCAGCGCGGCGCACCCAAAACCTGAGCCGAAGCCTCTAAACGTGGGTCGTGGTTGCTCCAATAGGCAGTCAGCAAACGCACTACCACGGTCAAATTGAAAAAAACATGGGCAATTAAAATCATGCCAAGGCTTTGCTCAAGCTCTAATGGTGGTTTTGCCAACTCTAACCAAGCCACCAACCAGCGATTGATCAAACCACGCTCACCCAGTAATGCCCGAAAGGCCAGGGCCACGACAACGGTTGGCAGCACAAACGGCACAGCAATCAGCGAGCGAATCAGTGCTCGCCCTGGAAACTGATAATGGGCCAAAATATAGGCGGTTGGCACGCCTAGCAGCAGGGTCAACAGTGTTGAAAGCGTGGCTTGCCAAGCACTCCAAGCTACAACGTGTAGCAAACTGCGATTGCTGAACACCGTTTGAATGGCTGCGCCTAGGCCTTTTTCGGCAAAAGCGCGTTGCATAATTGCCCAGAGTGGCACGCCAAAAAAGAGCACAAAAAAAGCTAGCGCAGGCAAGGCCAAAAGCCAATACAGCCATTGAATGCGCCGCTGATGAATATTTGACATAAAAATTCTCAACTAGCCAAGCTGGAGCGATGTTAGCACCATTCGATTCGTTCGGCGACTTGGGCGCGTAGTTCGGGGCTAAACCAAGTTTCCAACAAGGCTAGCGCCAAATCAATGCCTGCCGAAACCCCTGCCGAGGTGGCGATTGGTGGTGTGATAGTGTAGCGTTGTTGGCGTTCGACCGTAATTTGGCTATTTTCGGCTAATAGATCGAGCGCGGTGTAGTGGGTGGTAGCCTGTTTGCCATCGAGCAAGCCTGCCGCTGAGAGCACCAACGCGCCTGTGCATACCGAAACGACCCAGCCACGCTGTTGGCGTAAATAATCGAGAATCAGGCTATTGTGGCGGGCATGAGTGCGTGCGCCAATCCCACCTGGTACTAAAATCACATCAAATGCTGGGGCATCGGCAAAGCTATAATCGGGCTGAATTTTCAGGCCATAGCGGGCTTTGACCGTTTGAGCCTGTTCAGCAACGGTTTTAATCGTCAGATCAACCCAATTACTGGCCATGCCAAACACTTCGAGTGGCCCGATAAAATCTAATTCCTCGGCATCGTTGAAGATCAAGATGCCAATTGATTTAATGCTCATGATTGATTACCACGCAATATCAAAGGTTGGTTCACGGTGGGTTGGCTCTTGCCAAGCGACTTCAACATGTTGCACTTTAGCATGGATTGGGCCGCTATAACACCAGCTGATCATACGTTGCACGCCAGCTTGGCTGCCCTCAAAAATCGCTTCAACGCTACCATCGGGCAAATTTTTAACCCAGCCGCCAACTTTAGCCAAACGCGCTTGATCGCGGCAGGTCGCGCGAAAATTGACTCCCTGAACCGTTCCGGTGACAATCACATGTGCCCGCGTTGTTTCCACATATTCCCCCTTATGCCTAGATTTAGCGAAGTTCTAAGGCTGCCGCCAAGGTTGGTGCTGAGAGCACGGTTTGGCGGTTGAGCTTTAACTGTACCATCATTGGAGCCACTTCGGGTTGCAATCCAGCCAAAATCACCCGTGTGCCCAACAATTTTGCCCCTTGGATAATTCGTTCAAGCATGGTCAGTAAGCTATCGGATGCAACCAGAACACTGGTCAAATCAAGAATTAAGGTATTCGCCCGTTGTTCATGAATATAGCTTAGCAAGGAATCTTCCACCGCTTTGGCACGTTGGATATCGAAGCCACCGATTAATGGCAGCACCACTACATCGTCGCCGACAGGCAAGGCCGCCACGGTCAAGGCATCGACGGTTTGGCGCAAGGTGGTTTCGGTTGAAACTAGTTGTTGATTCGAGGTTTCGAGCCGAATCGCCAAGGCGGCTAGTTCATCGGAGCGTTGCTGCATTGCTTGGCGCGATTGTTCTAATTCATATTCACGTTGATTAATTACATGGGTCAAAATAGTAATAATTGCGCCTGTACCAAGTAATAAAATTGTTTGTGAAACGATGGCAAGATATTTATAATTATCATTGACACTCATCATAATTAGCGAATTGGGATCACTAAAGCTCCAGAAAAGCGTGATTTCATTGATAATTGCAATTAGGTGAATGATAATACTGATTGCTGTCGCTGTAATAATCCAGCGTGCCCGCCCCAGAATAAAGCCTATACCCATTAACTCAATGCAAATGATTGCAAAATTGTACGATACAAATCCGCCAATATTATGATTGACTACAGCTACAGTGATTGAGCTAGCAATATGCAAAACTAACGTTAATGGATAGAAATTGCCTGGCTTGAGTAAGAACATATAGCCAACAATTAGCAATCCATGGACGATTGCCACATAGAAATTAATCTGCGATTGAATATTAGCCCAATCAAAAATTGAAATTGGCAAAAACAATGTGGTAATGCCGAGCATAATTCGCGCATACAATTTGGCACGTTCGACGGGTAGCTGCTTTGAATCGGGCACGGGTAGCTCCTTGTGGGCGTGGTTATTTGCCAATACAAAAGCGACTAAATATCATATTCAATAAATCATGTTCAACAGTTTCGCCAGTAATCTCGCCTAGGCTGGCGATCGCCTCGTGCAAATCGATCGCAATCAGATCAACTGGACGGCCTTCGCGTAAGCCTTGGATTGCTTGTTCTAAGGCGGCGTTGGCGCGGCGCAAGGCCTCGCGATGGCGTGGGTTGGTAACTAAGCGAGCATCGCTGAGCGGCAAACCACCAAGCAACTGTTCAGCTACCATTGTACCTAAATAATCTAAGCCTGTGCTAGCCTGCGATGAGATGGCGATGCTGCCACGGAGCTTGGGGTGGGTTTGGGTTAGCACGGTTAAATCGGCATGTTGACCTAAATCGGCTTTGGTGGCAATCACGATCGTTGGTCGTTCATGGGTCAGTTGAGCAATCACCAAATCTTCTGGGCTTAACGGCTGCGAACCATCGATCAATAGTAATACCAAATCGGCTTTGCTCAGAGCAGCGCGTGAGCGTTCGACTCCAATTCGTTCAACCAAATCATCGGTTTCGGTGATGCCAGCGGTATCAATCAGTACCACCGGAATTCCGCCAAGGTTGGCGGTTTCTTCCAAGGTATCGCGGGTTGTGCCAGGAATCGCGGTGACAATCGCGCGTTCGGTGCGCAACAGGGCATTCATCAAGCTCGATTTGCCTGCGTTGGGCCGACCAACCAAGGCTGCGCGTGCCCCTTCACGCACAACCACACCTTGATCGGCTCCAGCTAGCAGTTGGCTGAGCAGACTTTGGGCTTGCTGCAAGGGCTGTTGTAATTCCTCGCTGGGCACATCGTCTTCGGGGAAATCGGTCAGCGCTGTGACATAAGCCAAGGGATACATCAACTGCTCGCGCAGCGTGCGCAAATCACGCGAAAGCCCGCCGCCAAGCTGATCGAGCGCCAAACTTAGCCCCAAGTTGGTTTGAGCTTCGATCACATCGAGGGTCGCTTCAGCTTGCACTAAATCGATGCGGCCATTGGCAAAAGCGCGTAGGCTAAATTCGCCTGGGTTGGCTAAGCGAGCGCCATGGGCTAGAGCCAAGGTTAGGGTGCGGCGCAAGGGCAGCGGGCCGCCGTGGCAGTGAATCTCCAAAATATCTTCGCCAGTGAATGAGCGCGGCCCCTTGAAAAAGACCGCTAGAACCTCATCCACAACCTGACCATGCTCATCGAGCACATGGCCATAGCGCATTTGGTAAGAGCGCCAAATGCCTTTGCGGCGCGGTTTGATCAAGGCTTGGGCGATGGCTAGGCTTTGAGGGCCGCTGATCCGAATAATCCCAACCCCACCAACGCCAGGTGGGGTCGCTAGGGCGGCGATGGTATCAGCATAGAGCATTAGCGCAACCTCGAAGTGTTGGTGAGCGACATAGTTGCGGGCATGCTTTGGACATGGCAAAAGCCGCAGGTTGGCGCAAAACTATGGTTAAAACTGGGGGCGGTTGGTAAGCCCGCGTTATGGCAGGTTTTGCAATCGGCGACTGCTACCGACAAATCATGGTTTGGCAGTTCTTTGACATCAGGGCCATAGGCGGCGGCAAAGGCAAAAACCCAAGTTGCCACAATCACCACGCCAGTCATGGCAAACATCAACCGCATCGGCCAACTACGCATCATCGCACGATAGCGGGCGCGAGCTGCCGCTTTATCGAAAACCGGCGCAGCATCTGGCTGCTCATCGGGCAGCATTTCAGGTGCATCGCTCATAGGGCAACATCCTTCTAGAATTGAGCTAGTTAATCAAATCGGCTAGATCATATCATACTGTGGGTTGGCTCGTGCGTTTGACCAAGCTGATTTTTTCGGGTACAGTTCTTGCATAGAGGCCCATGCCCAAATGAATACTGTCTCGTGGTCGAGACAACCATGGTGGAGTCAGTCGCAGGAATGCGGCTTTTTTAGTTTAGTTTTGGTTGATTTGACGGATATAGCAGGGTATAGCCGCAAGCACGACCAAATTAGGAGGAGCGTATGTCGCTGGTCTTGGTTCAATCCAACGTCGCCCCTTCGCCTGCCGCCGCTGCTGGAGGCGATGGAATGTCGCCGCTGTTGCAGTTGGTACTGGCTTTGGCCGTTTTGATCGCCGCTGCCAAAATTGGTGGGCTTGTGAGCACCAAACTCAAACAACCTGCCGTTTTAGGTGAGCTTTTAGTGGGGATTTTGCTTGGCCCCAGTGTTTTGGATTTTCTCAACCTCAGCTTTTTCACCAGCACCCACTTGCAGGATACGGTTTTTGAAATCGCCGAGATTGGGGTGATTTTCTTGATGTTTGTGGCTGGGCTAGAGGTTAAACTGCCCGATCTGCTGGCGGCGGGCAAGGTCTCGACGATCGCTGGGGTATTGGGGGTTATCATCCCATTGCTTGGTGGTTTTGCCCTCGCTTGGTTCTGGCCCAATAACTATTCATTCACCAAAAGCCTGTTCATCGGCATTTTGCTGACCGCTACTAGCGTTTCGATTTCGGCTCAAACCTTGCTCGAATTGGGCAAATTGCGTTCGCGGGTTGGGCTATCGTTATTGGGCGCGGCGATTGTCGATGATGTGTTGGTGATCGTGTTACTTTCGACCTTTGTGGCCTTAACGGCGAGCAGCGGCGGCGGCATTATGACCGTGCTGAGCATTGTCGGCGTGATGCTGCTGTACTTTGTGGTGATGAGCATTTTTGGGCTACGCGCTTTGCCATGGATTATTCGCAAAGCCGCCAAATTACCAATTAGCCAACCCCTAGTGAGCACTGCGCTGGTATTGGTGTTGTTTGCCTCGTGGAGCGCCGAAGCCTTGGGTGGCGTGGCTGCGATTACTGGGGCGTTTTTGATGGGTGTATTTCTGGGCCGCACGCCCTATCACAACCGGATTGAAGATGGCGTGCAAACCTTGACCTATGCCTTTTTCGTGCCAATCTTCTTTGCGAGCATCGGCTTGCATGCCAATATTTTCTCATTACCGGGTGATTTGGTGGCCTTCGCCGCAGTGCTGTGTGTGATTGCAGTTGCGACAAAAGTTATTGGTTGTGGAATTGGCGCAAAAATTGGCGGCATGAATAATAAAGAATCGTTGCAAGTTGGTTTGGGCATGATTTCGCGGGGCGAAGTTGGCTTGATTGTAGCTAGTGTTGGGATTCGCCAAGGCATTATCGGCGAAGATGTCTTTGCCATGACCGTGCTGATGGTGCTTGTAACCACCTTGGTCACTCCTTTATTATTACGCTGGTCGTTTGGCAACGAACAAACGCCCAAAGATCAAGAAACCCCCAAATCGGATAAACCAACGCTCAAACCTGCCCATGCTGGCGAAGAAGCAGGCCATTAATTGGCATTACAAAGGAGTAAATGATGAATCAACCACAAGTCGAATCGTTAATGTTTATTTTGAATGATGTTGATCTATTAAATGAAGTGCTGCGTGTATGGGAAGAACATGGCGTGCGCGGCGTGACGGTGTTGCGCAGCACAGGCCTTGGGCGCATTGGTAATGCGCTGTATCGTGATGATGCGCCCTTATTTCCCTCGCTGCGCGAATTACTTGAAGATGATGAGATGCATCACTTTACCCTATTGACTGTGGTGCAGAGTAGCCAAGTTGAGCAATTGGTCGCAGTGACCGAGCAAATTACTGGCTCGCTCAACAATCCCAATACTGGCTTGATCTTTACCATGCCAATTAATCGGGTTTTTGGTGGCACACGCAATTTCGAGTAAGGGCTAGTTAGGGGCCAGGATTCAGGGGCTAGGGGTCAGGAAGTTGGCTTATTTTATTCATAAGCTCGTCTACAACGTGGCGATTGAAACCCAAGCCTAATCCCTGACCCCTGAATCCTAACCCCTTGTTAAAATCCCAACCGCTCGATATGCTGTTCGACCAAGGTCGTAATTTCGGGGTGTTGCTCGGCTACATCAAGCAACAAACTGCGAATTTGCGTATCATCTAATTCATCGAGGGTCGCCCGAATTGGCGGGCGCTGAACAACTTGCTCGGGACAATACAGCAGAAACAGCAGCACCGCAACGCTATGTTTGCAGATTGGGCTATAATCATAGGGGCAAGTGCATTGAGTTGAAATCTGCTCGGCATTTTTGGCTTGTACCGTAACATCATACAAGTAATCTTCGCTACCACACACCACAGCATGAATCAGATTGCCGCGTTGCAGCACTGATTCAACCATGCCACTTTCGAAATATTCTAAGCCGCGTTCAAAGCTGCGTTCGCCAGCCATCGCCTGAATTTGCGCATCAGAAATCACTGGAAAATCCATAACCACCTCAGCTGGTAGAAGTTGTTAAATCGAGCATCCATCTTTGAATACTCTCAACCAGCGTTTTAGGTTCAGCATCGACCGTTAAGGTTAGGGCATTGCTGGGCCTTTCCAAGGTTGCCAATTGGCTAGCTAACAGGCTAGTTGGCATAAAATGATTGCTGCGTTGTTGCAAACGCGCCTGAATTAATGCGGGATCACCGACCAAATGCACAAAATGTACCTGTTGATCAACCGCTAAATAATCACGATATTCAGCGCGTAAAGCTGAGCATGCCAGCACCAAACTGTGGTTTTGCGCCAAGGCTAAGCTGATTTGTTCGCGCACTAAGGCTAGCCAAGGCCAGCGATCGGCATCGGTTAATGGCTGGCCGTTCGCCATTTTTTGGCGATTTGAATCGGGATGTAAATCGTCAGCATCGATAAATTGCCAGCCTTGGGTTGTTGCTAACAATTGACCAACGGTAGTTTTGCCCACCCCGCTCACGCCCATAACGACAATAACCATCACAACTCCGTTTAAATCAAAAAGAGGAAGTTGGTGTTTGCCAACTCCCTCGAATGCGAATCTGTGAGAGCTTTAGAACTGGAGGCTATGGCGTTGAACCACAGTGGCACGGAGCAGGAACATCCCGCCAATGCCAACCCCAGCACTAAGATAAAACCAGATGAAGGCGGCTGGTAAACTGATTGCGGCCAACCCAACTGAGGGCAAGACTACGACCAAGCTACCAACTAAGACGGCGGCTGGCCCTTGCAAGTTGAAGCGTTGACCAATCACCATGGCAATTGCGGCCAAGCCAATCAAGTATGGCACTTGGGCAATCAGCAAGAGCACTGGCAAAACCGCTAAGCCAATCAGCGAGAAGATCAAGAGCAGCGCGACAATCCCAACGACCGCTACTGAGAGCACCGACCACATCAAACCCAAACCCAAGGCGCGTTGGCTGGCTAAGCGAATAATTTGAGCACCGCTAGCAACCGAACGTGGCCAAATCAAGCTGAGTAAGGTTGCAATAATCGTGGCCAAAATTGCCAAGACTACGGCTAGAATCACGCGGGTTGTGGTGGTTAGGGTTTGATTGCCTTCAACTGGCAAGAGGGCAGTTGCTCCGCTATCGCTGACATTACCATTGAAAATTGCCCCAGCTTGGGCCACATCAGCGCCTTGTTGCAACTGAACTTCGCCGGTGGCTGCCATCACATTGCCTTGAGCAACTGAATCGGCTTCGAAGGTCACATTACCAAACAAACTGACCACATCGCCTTCGACTGAGCCACGGACAATAATCGAGCCAGTGACTGAAGTGACATCGCCTTCAACTACCCCATCGATCACGATAGGCTGGCTGATGGTCGCAACGTCACTACTTTCGGTTGAGCCGGCCCGAACCACCAAGGCATCGCCATCGGTTCGCAGAGCTTGAGCAAAGACAAAAGAAGGTGAGGCGATAATAATTAAGGCTAGAATAACCCAGCCAAATAATAAGGCTCGTGGATTGCGGTTCATCGTTCTACCTCCACAAGCAGCGCCGGTGAAGGGGTCAACAAACGTCGCCAGATCATCAGTGCTGCACCTGCAAGCACAAGAACACCAAGCAGCAAGGGAATGCCAATCAAGCCAAGCGTGGCCGCCATAGGCTTACCAGCCAGAGTCAAGGCCAAAACCCCGCGTCCAGCGGTCGAATCGACTCCGCCAAAGGTTGTGGCAGGCACAGAGCTATCAAACAAGACCCCATAACCGCCCCACAGGACGATTAATGTGACGAAGCCCAGAACCACACCCCACAGCACACGTTGACGTAAGGCACGGCTACGGGCTTGAGTTGCGGCAAGCGCAGGAGTCGCAGGTAATTTTGCCATTAGGCTAGCGGCAAAATTTGGTGGTGGAATCGCCGATTTGGGGGCGGCTAAGGCGGCGGGCAATTGCCCAAGTTCATCGAGGCACATTGGGCACTCCTGTACATGGCGAGAAATGGTTTGTTGATCGTCAGGGTCATCTGGTTGCTGAGCGCGTAGCTCGCGAATTGAACGGCATGTCATAGCTCTGCTCCTTGTTTATCCAACGCGGCAGCCACCATGTTGCGAGCACGATGCAGCCGAGTTTTAACCGCACTTTCTGATAGCCCCGTAATATTTTCGATCTCTTGATAGGAGAGATCATTCCAGTAGCGTAGCACCGCCACCAGCCGATAATGATCGGGCAGAGTAGCTAAGGCACGTTGGACGGCATCGCGCAACTCACTACGCAATGCTGAACGTTCGGGACCATCATCGGTACTTGGTAGGGCAAATGCCAAATCATCAAGTGGCACTATCGGTCGCCGTCGGCGTAAGCGGTCAATGCAGTAGTTCGATGCGACTGAAAAGAGCCATGTAGAAAACTTGCGGCTTTGATCGAACGTTTCAAGCTTGGTATAGGCCCGGATGAAAATTTCTTGAGCGGCATCTTCGGCCTCGTGGCCATCGTGCAACATCCGGTAGGCCAAGTTGAAAATTGGCCCTTGATACAGCTCGACAATCCGTTGAAATGCAATTTGGTCGCCACGAATTGTCGCCCGCACCAGCGTCAATTCTTCACTATTGATCTCTGTCACGCGGTTCTACCTCGCACCACTATACTCGGTACGCGCTGAGCAAGGGTAATGTTTCATAGTCAAGAGGGGATTGTTATTTCCCATCGGTGTGATACAAGCTATGGTACCTAAGGATGGCTTAAATGGCAAAATTGGCTTCTACTACTAGAAGTTTGATGATTTTTTCGGCAATCAATCATGTGAATCCAATAGCCCACTAATAGTATTCTGCTAGAACCTCGCGTATAATGCACAGTGGCTTTTAATCGTGTTCGTTGAAAGGAATGACTCAATGACCAATCCACCACAAGGGCTGGAAGAAACCACCCAAGGTGGCCCGCAACGGCCTGTTGTGCCGCCACAGCGGGTTCAAATTCGCTGTCAAAATTGCCAAACGCCGTTTGTGGTGGCACTTTGGACATACGTCGATGTTGGGGTGCAGCCTGAATTAAAAGGTGCAATGCTTTCAGGTCAATTAAATGTCGCAGTCTGCCCTAGTTGTGGCGCTGGCGGCATGCTGGCATCACCATTGATCTACCATGATCCTGAAAAGAAGTTTTTCTGGACGCTCTTTCCCCAAGAATTGAATTTGCCAACCGAGGAGCAAGAACGCTTCGTTGGCGAGGCTTCGAAAGTGGCCATGCAATTGTTGCCACCAGATGCCCCACGCGGCTATTTACTGACTCCACGCCGTTTTATCACCATGCAAACCATGCTCGAAACTTTGTTGGAAAGCGAAGGGATTACCAAAGAGGTGATGCAAGCCCAACGCCAACGGGTCGAGTTGCTAAGCCAATTGGCCGAAGCACTCGAAGCTGATCGGGCTGAGAATTTGCTCGATTCAGATCAAGGCAAATTGGCCCAAGTGGTGGCTGCCAACACGGCGGCACTTGATGGCGAATTTTTCCTCACGCTCAACTCCTATATCGAAGCTGCCTTACAACAAGGCCGTGAAGATAGCGCTGAAATGATCGGCGAGTTGAGCCAACGAGTGATGCAGTTGAGTGGTTTTGATCCAGTTGCTGCTGGTTTGCAAGAGCCAGCCGTCGAAGATGTGGTTGCCGCTTTGCGCGATGCCGACGATGCTAGCCTCGAAGATGTGATTAGCAATTATCGACCACTGATCGATGATGAAACCTTTGATGCTTGGGATGCGCAAATTGCTGAATTGCCCGAAGCAGAGCAAGCGGCGGCTCAAGCGCGACGCGATCACATCTACTCAACGCTTGAACGCATGGATGCTGAAGCCCAAGCCATTTTTGAAAAAGCCAATGGTTTGTTGCGCGATGCTTTGCAAGCCGAAGATCCCCGAGCTTTATTGGTTGAGCGCCATAAAGAGTTGAGCGAAGCTTTCTTCGTGGTAATCGATGCCAACTTGAATGCAGCGATGCGCACCAATCAGCAAATTATTGCCGAGCAATTGATGCTGTTGCGCCAAACTGCTGCTGAAGTGTTGCAAGAGGCCATGACTCCCCAAGAACGCTTGATCAATCAATTGTTAAGCGCTGAAACTGCTGGCGATGCTACCAAGTTGTTGCGCAAAAACATGGCCTTGGTCAATGGCGATTTCGTCAAGGAAGTCAACGAATTGGCCGAGCAAATGGAAAAAGCCGGACGTAAAGAAGTCGTCGAGCGCCTGCGCCAAGTCGCCCGCGAATCAGCGAGTCTCCTGTTTTAAGGGATGAAGGATGAGGGATGAATTATGAATAGGTTGATCCCTCATCCTTCAATTTCCCGAATAAACATGGTATATCTTGGGAATTTTTGATGTTGTGATGCTGGTTTTCATCCCTCATCCTTCATCCTTCATCCTTCTATGAAAGCTTTACTCCGTTCGACAATGGTTCGAGGGTTGGCGCTGGCTTTGGCTGGTTTTACCCGCTCAGCGCCAGCCCAACCCCAACGAATTTTGGTGATCAAGCCCGATCATTTGGGCGATGTGTTATTGTTGACCCCAGCGCTACGGGCCTTGCGCCATAGCCAACCACAAGCCCAGATCAGCGTTTTGGTTGGTTCATGGGCCACTCGCCTCTTGGCCGATAACCCTGATCTTGATGCGATTGAAACTTGTGAGTTTCCTGGTTTTGTGCGCGGTGCACAGTCCTCGGCTTTGGCTCCTTATCGCTTGCTTTGGCGTGAAGCTGCCCGTTTACGCCGGATGAATTTTGATACGGCATTGATTGCCCGTGATGATCATTGGTGGGGCGGTTTGTTGGCACTTGGTGCTGGCTGTGGCCGTCGGATTGGCTTTGACCATCCATTGGTTGCGCCAACGTTAACCAAAGCCCTCACTTGGAATCCAAACGAGCATGTTACTAAGCAAGCTTTGGATTTGGTGGCAGCGCTCGCTTCAGATCAACCACAAACCCAAACGCTGCGGTTTGTGCCAAGTGCGGCAGAGCATTCGTGGGCTGAGGCTTGGCTGGAGCAGCATCAGATTCAAAAACCATTGGTGGCGATTCAGGCTGGTAGCGGCGGCGCAGCCAAATTATGGCCGGCTGAACGTTGGGCGCAGGTCGCTGAACAATTGGCGAATCAAGCTCAAATTGTGCTAACTGGTGGCCCAGCCGATGCTGCTGATGTGGCAGCAATTAGCCAACAGTTGCAAATTCCGCATCTGAATGCGGTTGGTCAAGCCAATTTAGGCCAATTGGCAGCCTTATTTGGGCGTTGCGCTTTGGTGTTGGGTGTCGATAACGGCCCCTTGCATTTGGCCGTGAGTCAATCAACTCCAACTATTCATTTGTTTGGGCCAGGTGATCGGCGACGCTTTGGGCCTTGGGGCGACCCAACCCGCCATGTTGTGATCGATGCAGAATTAGCCTGTTCTCCCTGTGGCGTGTTGACCCATTGCCCACGTCAAACCAAACCCAGCGAGTGCATGACCGCAATTTCAGTCCAGCAAGTAATCAATCAAGCCAAACGTTTGCTCGCTCAGGCTGGAACCTCAATTTAGCAAGCTGCGTATCATCAGCACAATTAATGTGTTTTGAGGAAAGCATCATGCAACAATGGGAATATCACGTTGAGCTTGTCGATATTAGTGGTTTTTGGAGTCCCAATGTTGACCCAAGCATTATCAGCCGCATGTTCAACAAAGCTGGCAGTGATGGCTGGGAAATCGTCGGGATTGTTGACATAAATAGTGGTCATGGCCAGAGTTCGCGTTTATTAGTAACCTTCAAGCGTCCACGCCCAGCCTAGCAATAATCGGTTTAATGCCTGATTTGAAGCCATGCAGGCTATGGTATAGTAGCGCCATCATGAGCGCATTCAAGCATCAGCCAACGCGGCATTGGCCTCGGCATATTCAAGCAGTCAGTTGGATCATTCTGATTCAACTGGCTTTGTTTTGCCCAATGGCCTGTATTGCCCATTGTTGGTGGAGGAGTATGCCAAGCCATTCGGCTGGAGCAGCGCAGCATAGTGCCACGATGTTAGTGTGTGAATTGCATGCCGAGCATAGCGATTCTGCGCCGCAACCAATCCCCCCATTACCTGCTGGCTTGGCGGCCTTTTACCCAATGGTTCTATTGCTGCTGGCTGGTTGGGTGCTGGCCCCGCACGTATGGCGCGGTTTTGCGCAGCAGTATGCGCTTTGGTCAACCTATCATCCCCAAATTATCACTCCCCCGCCACGAATGAGCGCATTCGGTTAACTCTTTGTATCCCAATTACGATGAAATTGCATAAGGATGGGTGCTATGAAATACGCTCATTGGCTGTTTGGCTGTGTGCTGCTAGGGCTTGTCTTGAGTTTAAGCAGTTGTGGCACAGCTAGCTATCAGGTTATTCGGCCAATTGACAACCCAACGGCTGCGCCAGATTTTACCTTGATTGATCAGCATGGAGCCGATTTTCACCTAGCTGAGCAACGTGGCAAAATCGTGATTCTCTTTTTTGGCTTTACGGCCTGCCCTGATGTTTGCCCCTTGGCTTTGGGGCTTTCATCGCAGGCTCGCAAAAAACTTGCAGATGATGCTGATAAGATTCAAATTGCCTTTGTAACGGTCGATCCTGAGCGTGATAATCCCGCGACGATTGATCGCTATGTTTCGCTATTTGATTCGACGATTTTGGGCTTGAACGGCGAAACTGAAGTGGTTGAGGCGGTCAAAAAGGCCTATGGTGTGCATGCCGAGCGGCGCGAATTGCCTGATTCGGCCTTGCAATACACCATCGACCATACCGCTGGCTTGTACATTATCGATCAACAAGGGCGCTGGTTTGCTATGGCAAACCACGATGTTGATCCAACTCTTTTAGCAACTGATCTTGAGACGATGTTGCAATACATCGATGTTGAATAATTCTAGGAGCATCTTTTAATGAAACGTTTAATGCTTGGTTTATTGGTCTTGATTTTGGCTGCTTGTGGCTCGGAAACCACCTCAACGACAGCTCCTAGCACGAGCAATGGTACTGCAAATACGCTTGGTTCGTTGACAATCGACGGCTCATTTGCCCGCCCAGCCTTTGCTGCTGCTACGATTATGCAAACCCCAACCATGGCGACTACGCCGGTTAGCCCAACGATGGGTGGTGGTATGAGCGGTGGCAGTGCTATGATGGGCAGCAATAGCGCTGCCTATATGACGATTCGCAATACTGGCGCTGCTGATAACTTAATTTCAGCCTCAACCGATGTTGCTGGCAAAGTTGAGCTGCATACGGTCGTGGCCGATGGCGATGTGATGCGCATGGAACAAGTCGAAAAAATCGAAGTGCCAGCCAATGGCGAAGCACTGTTGAAACCAGGCGGCTTCCATGTGATGTTGTTGGAAGTCAAGCAAGATCTCAAGGTTGGCGATACAATTGATTTGACCTTAACTTTTGAAAAAGCTGGCACGATTACGCTCAAAGTGCCTGTGCAAATGCCTAGTGCGCAATAAAGAACACAGGGTTAGTGGTTAGGGGTTAGGGGCCAGAAACTGCCAGTAGAATAAGCCGATTGAATTTGATCAAGCTTTGGTTTACCAAACAGCTACTACTGAATATAAAACCTAGTTCAAATCCCTCGTCTAGTTGCTTGCTGGACGAGGGATGTTGATTTTAGCCATCTTAGGCGGCCATGGCTTGGTCATTTGGGGCTTGGCGTACCAGTTCGGCAGCGCTGATCCAGCCTTCGATCGTGGTGGGTTTTTTATCTTTACGGCCAAGATATCGTTGGACGGCGTTCCAATTGTTGCCACCAACAACTGAGGCATAGCGGGCAAAGAACCGCCGTTCGGCTTCGCTGGCATCGACAGGGCGGCCAGTGCGCTCGGAACTATTGCCAAAAGCCTCGTCAAGCGCCAGTTCGGGGTAGAGCGTAGCAAGTTTGGCGGGATAATTTGCGCCTAATTTGAGATGCAAAGGCCGTGGTGGCTTAATAATTGGTCGCATCTGACGTTGATCGCCATCGCGCTCGACCAGAATAATCGCATCGGCCTCGTAGGTAATATGTTCGTCGGCCAGCACGCGCAAGCCCACATCGGCATGATTGCGATCTTCACTTTGTTCGCTATATTGTTTGGCCAAGTGGCCGATGATAATCACGTGGAAGCCATGTTGTTTTAGCTCGGTTAGGCCAGTATAAATCGCTTGCAAGTTGCGATTGAAAGAAGCATATTCATCAAACTCAATTTGGGTTTTGCGGTCGGTTTCAGCGCCAGCCCGTTGTTGTGCATGGGCTCGCATCGCTTGTAGCAGCTTAGAAACTGAATCGAGCACCACCGTATCGCCACTTTTGCCGAGCCGCTGAATCTCTTGCATGGCCGCCAAAAGTTGTTGCAGCGAGAGGGTTTGGACTGCTTGAATCGATTTGTGGACTCCAGGCTTGCCCAAAAGATTCTTGGCAGCACCTTCGGTATCCAAAATCCAGACCGTGCCACTGCGGCGGGTGCTGGCGGCTAAGTGCGATTTGCCTGCGCCTGCTTGCCCTGTCAAAATAAATAAACTGCCTGTTTCAAGTTGGTCTAGCGACTGAAACATTGTGCGATTCCTTTCATGAACTCGGTTACCCATAGCCATTGCTGGCCCGTATCCGTCAATCTACATAAAAAATATAGAACAAATGTTTCGAAGTGTCAAGCAGTAAAAAGCCACAGGTTTGGGCCTGTGGCTTAAATCATTAGCTAAATCTTATGGTTTAGGGTTTGAGATCGCTGCCTTCGATCTGTTTTTTGGCTTCGCGGCGGTTACGGCGGCTTTCGCGGCGCTCGGCGATTGCGTGGTTTTCAAGCAATTTGCCCTCCTGCTCGACCAAATCGGCTTGCGGGTTGGGCGAATCGACCAGCTTGCCATGCAGATATGAAAGGATGATACGGGCCACTGCGGCAATTGGAATCGATATGAGCAAGCCTAAGCCGCCGGCTACCGCTCCCCCCGCCAAAATTGCAAAGATCACAAAGACTGGATGCACATTGACGATGTGGCCGACCAAATTTGGAATAATAAAGTGATCTTCGAATTGGCGCAGGGCAAAATAGACAATGATAATCACCAAGGCTAGCAACCAAGGCTCCCAGCCAAACGGAGTTGTGCCTTGGAAAAAGCCTACCAAGGCGGCGATGGCGGTGGCCATGTACGGCCCGATGATTGGAATAATTTCCAAGAATCCGGTAGCAATGGCGATGATCAAGGCATATTTGACTTGCAGAATCGATAGGGCAATGAAGCTGAGCACTGACATAATGATAATCAGCAAAAACTGACCACGAATGTAAGCTGAGAGCACCCGATCGATCGAACCAATCAATTGGCGAATTTCATCGCGATGGCGTTCGGGAATCAAGCGATAGAAATTGTTGGGGATGGTTTCGGCTTGGAGTAGCAAGTAGAAGGTTACGACGAAATAGACCAAGGTTAAAATAAAGCCTTCGGCAATCCCAAACAAAAATTTAGGGGCTGCACCAGGCAAATCTTTGGCAAACGCCGCAATTGCTCCCGATATTTCACGCTCAGCTTCACGCAGATTAATCAACTCGACTCCACGAATCGTCAATGATTCATGTTTTTCAACGTAGATTTTGGCCTCTTCAAGCCAGGTTGGAATAGCCTGAGCGAGATCGTTAATCTGGGTTGTGATAATTGGGACGACATTACTCACCAGCAAAGTTAACAGCGCAGACCCGATGATGTAGAGCACAATTACCCACCAAAAACGGGGTGTTTTGGTACGCCGTTGCATCCAGGTAACAACTGGATTAAAAATATAGGCCGTGATGATTGCCCAAATAAAGGGAATCATAATATGCCAAGCTTGGTTGACCAAGTACAGGCTAATAATAACAATCGAAAGGACTGTTACAAACTTTGCGCGTGGTGAGAAACGAATCGGACTAGTTGGCTGAACGTGCATAACATCTCCTCCACATGGCCAGTGCGTTATTGTTGACGCGAGCGACCAAGGGGAATATCGGCCTTGAGGTGGTCGGCAGCTTCGCCACGGGTCAAGGTTACTTCAATGGCCTCTGGGTTGGTTACTTCAACGTAACGCTCGATCACAGCAATAATTTCGCGCTTCATCTCTTCCATATCGTGGGGTGTGAGATGAACCCGATCATGGACTAAAACCGTCAATAAACGCTCTTTGGCAACCGACGAACTGGTCTGTTGCTTGCGACCAAAAAGATTATCTAAAAGACCCATAGATCCGCTCCATGTGGAAGATAAAGTTGGCTCAACCGCGCTATTTTAGCGGCGGGTACGAAACATATTGACCAATTGTGCCCATAAGCCTTGTTTTTCATCAAGCACAAGGAAGGGAATATCGTGGCCGAGTAAACGATTGGCAATATTATTATAGGCCTTACCTGCCATCGATTCACGATCAAGCACTGCAACTTCACCGCGGTTGGTTGAAACTACAATGCTTTCATCGTCTGGCACAATTCCAACCAGGTCGATTGCCAAAATTTCTACCACATCGGGCGTATCCATCATGTCGCCGCGAGCAACCATCCGCGCTTTAATTCGGTTAATAATGAGCTTTGGATTGCTTTTTTCATACGCTTCGACCAACCCGACAATTCGGTCGGCATCGCGCACAGCAGACATTTCAGGTGTTGTGACGATCAAAATGTGGTCGGCGGGTGCAATCGCATTCTTAAAGCCGCCTTCGATTCCAGCGGGCGAGTCGATTAGAATAAAATCGAATTCGCGGCGCAGCTCGTTGCAAAGGGCGATCATGTCATCAGGCGTTACCGCATCTTTGTCGCGGGTTTGGGCTGCTGGCAACAAGAACAAATTATCAGGGAAGCGCTTATCTTTAATCAGCGCTTGGCGTGTCCGACAGCGGCCTTCGACCACATCGACCAAATCATAGACGATTCGGTTTTCTAGGCCCATGACCACATCGAGATTGCGCAAGCCGATATCGGCATCAATTGCAACAACTCGTTGGCCTTGCATTGCTAACGATGTGGCGAGATTGGCGGTGGTGGTGGTTTTGCCAACCCCCCCTTTACCAGAGGTGATTGTGATTACTTGTGCCATACATGATCCTCAAAGACCCACTAGCGGCGTGGGGCATCCCATGGTACTACTACAATGTTGTCGCCATCAAGGCTGGCTTGTTCAGGGCCAGTTGGGCGATGATTATCAGGTGTGCGGGCAAGGTTATCGGCGATCCGCAAGAGGGTTGGGCGCAATTCGAGCGCACAGACAATTGCCTGTTGATTGCCGCCAACGCCTGCATGGACGGAGCCGCGTAAGCGCCCCCAAATGATGACGCTGCCGTGAGCGCTAATTTCGGCTCCTGCATTGACATCGCCGACCACAACGATATGGCCTTGATGCCGAATTGCTTGGCCGGAACGCACGGTGCGCCATAAAAATAAGCCTTCGCCTTGCACGACGGATGGAGAAGTAGACCGTAGGCTGTCGGGATGGCGGGTTTCTAGGCCTGCTTGCCGACTAGTAGTCCGATTGGTTGGTGCGATGGTAATTAATGCGGCTGGCTCAATATCATGTTCAGTCATGATCGCCAAGATCGCCTGTAGCTCCACATCGGTGATCGAACGCTCACCAACATCGATCAATAATTTTGCGCCATGATAAAACGATGGCCCTTGGGCTAGTTGCTTGCGCAAGGCGTCAAGGACTTCTTCCCACGCTGCGGTGGGGTGTAAAATCAAGCGCAGCCCGTCACGGCTGCCTTTTAACGTGATGCGCTCTTCCATATCGCGCATTATACCGTTTTCGTCAAGAAAACGAAAATGCTGGTTTTAGGATTCAGGGGCGAGGGTTCAGGGGTCAGATTTGTATGTACTACGATTATACCTAAAAGCCTTAGCCTGTTTTTTTACTCAAGCTCAATCTGCCAAATTGCCCCTTGATTGAGCAACAGAAATTGGGCTTGATTCAACGCTTGTAAATCATTGGCATAGCGTGGTTCGCCAGCAGGATCATTAAGTGGATAGACTTGGGTTGGCGACCAATAGACCAGTGCATTGCTATCTAAGGCGCGAACTAAAATTCCATCGCCAAGCCACGCCAACGGCTCAACTCCCAAATTAGTTGCTTGAATTGTATTGAGGCTTGGTTCGTAGATCCGAAAATCATCGCCCAGGTAGTAGGCCAAGGCTCCACGCTCATTCCAAACCATGCGCGGTGTGTTTGTGCCACGCTGGCTTTGATCGAGCAACCGTATTTGGTTACTTGGCAAATCGAAAAGTTGCAACTCCAAAGTTGTTTGATCACGTACTTGCAACAATAAGGCCAATTGATCACGATTTGGGCTAAGTTGCAAGCCACCAGCTACCAATTGCCGCTTGGGCAGCCGAATAATTACCTGCTCTTGGGTATTACCACCCACTTGCATAATCCGTAGGTCATCATCACCTGCCGCATAATACAAGGCACTGTTGGTCATCAAGGCGGCTTGAATTAAGCCATTGGTTGAGGTTAGGACTGTAGCTGATTGGCCGCTAAATGGCTCGATTGCTTGCAGCAAATCAGGTTGGGCCTGCGAACGCCACAAGAGCAAAGCTCCATCACTCGACCAACCCAAGGCTTGGCCTTGATAACTACGGCTCGGCGGCACAAAACTCAAACCTGGCGCATGCAATTCGAATTGATCTTGGGTAATTGATTGGGTGATGAGCCATTGCTGGCTCGGCGACAATGGGCCAAATTGCGTCCGAATAACATTATTTGCGCTAACTAATAGCTGATCGCTGGCAGTTATCACGCTGTTAGTACCAACAGTTGGTGTTACCAACGGCGTAACCGTTGGTTGCGTAATGCTAGGGGTTGGGCGAGCAGTAGCCAGCGCCAATAGGGTGGGCGTGGGGCGTAAATCTAAGGTTGGAATAACCACAACGGTTGGTTGCGGCTGATCGATATCACACCCATACAGCAAACTAATTAGTACCAAAACAATATAGAATCGTTTCATATCACCATGCTATAATAAATGTTGGAAACGGTTATCAGCAACAGGCAGCCTATGACGAATGATACAATCATTGCAACCGCACCACGACTGGTAATTCGTCGCTGGCAACGGGCAGATTATCAAACCATGGATCGTTGGCCACCCTTCACCGAACCACTGAGCAGCATTTGGAATTTGCCCGATCGGGTGACGGTTGGCGGCGATTGGATGAACGATATTCGGCGAACCTATGCGATAGCTCTACGTGATCATACCTTAGTTGGGCGAATTACGTTACGCAATATTGATTCGGCCAGTGGCTCGGCACGACTTGGCATTACAATTGGCCCCCAATATGTGAGTCAAGGCTATGGCACCGAAGGCTTGGCTGCGTTTCTGCAAGCATTTTTCACCACCTTAGGCTTTCAAACCATGGTACTTGATGTGGCCTCAGTCAACGAACGTGCGGTGCGCTGCTATCGCCGACTTGGCTTTCAATACAATGGCCACCATTGGCGCGATGCTGGCTGGCGTTTTATGCAAACGCTCGATCAAGCCACCCGCGAACGCATCGCCCCCTTTATCAAGGAAGGTCGCCATGGGGTGTGGGTGCAATTTTACGACATGACGCTCGAACGGAGTGATTGGCAAGCGGCTCAACATCGGTCAGTTATCCACGTTAATCAATAAGAAGGAAGCAGTGTATGTCGCTGATTGCAGGAAACTTGGCGGTCGTTCAAAAGCTCCTCGACGGCGCGGCTATGTCGTGGGGCATTTATGGTGGAGCCGCTGCCCACTTCTATGGCAGCCGTCGGCCAATTAATGATATTGATATTATTGTGCCGGCCAATACCCTAGGGGAAATTGCCCGCTTGTTGCAACAAGGCCAAAAGGCCGTGCAATACGATGGCGGACGAATTCTATGGCGCGGGATCATTTTGCAAGAAGATCTGACAATTCGGTTAAATGGTAACATTTATCCATTTGTGCTTGATCCACCGATGATCGAACGTTTGCAACGCAAACCATTGCTTGGCTCACGCGTGCTCTTTTTAGCTCCTGAAGATGTTTTGGTCCATAAATTGATTCTATATCGTGGGCCAGAGCAACAACGCTTCGATATTGTCGATTGCGAAGGCATTATCAAGCGCCATCAACTTGACCTTGAGTATTTGCGCCAACGGTTGCAAACCAGCAATGCAACCACGATCGTTACGCCACGCATCGCCGATATGGGCGTAACCCTGTAAGCTTTAAGGCATTATGGGCGCATTGTCTGTAGTGCCTAATTGATTAATGCTCAATCCAATAGCTTATGATGAAAACCACTCAACCAGCCCATCCGATCGCTTGGACACTCGGCAATCTGCTGCTTTTTTGTGGTATGTATTTGCTGCTGTATGTTGGTGGCATGTACGCCGATGATTTTTATAATCGCTTGGCGGCGCGTGGCGATAGTACGCTGCCAATTGCTGTGCCAATCATCACGCCCCCTGAGCCAGCAATAACTACATTTCAGGCCCCCACGCTCAATCAACAAACTGTCAGCGACCAACCACCAGCCTTGATTGCCAGTGACCATTCCACGATCAGCCGGATTCAAATTCCGCGCATTGAGGTTGATCAAAAGGTGATCGAGGTTGGTTGGGAATTGCAAGCTGATGTGGCAACATGGCAAGTTGCTAAATATGCAGTTGGTCATCATCAAGGCAGCGCCAACCCCGGCCAACCAAGCAATATTGTGCTAGCAGGCCATGTCGGTGGCTCGGCTCCGGTCTTTGATCGTTTGATCGAGACCCAGCCAGGCGACCAAATTGTGCTCTATAGTAACGGCCAACAATATCTGTATGTGGTGCAATCCAACGAACGAGTACAAGAAGTTGGCGTTTCAGCCGAACAACGCCTGACCAATGCCGCCTACATGAACCCAACCCCCACCGAAACAATTACCTTGATTACCTGTTGGCCACCAACTGGCCCCAACGCCTTTGATCAGCGAATTATTGTGCGAGCCGTGCCCTACACTAGCGCCGCCGAGCAACCTGCTGGCAGTAATTGGCAGATGCGCTAAATCATGTGCAACAAATTATTACCCCCTGCCGTCAGATGAACAGCTATTGACAATATTGGTCATCACAAAGGGGCAATAAGTATGACAAAACGAACTTTAGGCTTGCTGTTGATCGGAGCAGGGATCATCGCACTATTCAGCAATATAGGCAATGGCCTTTTTGGGCGTGATCGTGGCTATGCCTATGAAGAAAGCCAAGCTCGGCACTTCCAAATGCATGATGATTTTGCCCAAACTGGGGCCGAATTTAGCGAAGAAATGGCTGATTTTCAAGCCGAAATGAGCGATCTGCAAGCTGAAATGCAGGGTGTGCAAAGCGAAATCAACGAAGCTGTTGGCTCAAACTGGCGTGAAAGCGGCGCTGAATTCCGTGAAGAAATGGCCAACTTACGGGAGGAAATGCGTGATGTTCAAGCTGAAATGCGCGATGCAATGCCAGCCGCACCATGGGCCGAACCACAACCACACTTCCAATATGAGTATCATCATCGTGATGGTTCACCCTTTGGCTTCTTGCTGTTTCCACTCTTGATTGGTGGTGGGATTTTCTTGTTGGTTCGTCGTCGCCGCATGGTCGTTCGTCGTCATCAAGAAGTTCATCACTTCTAAAAAAGTAAAAGTTTTGCATAACTAAAAGCCCCTGCAATGACGGTTGCAGGGGCTTTATTGCGCTTAGGAATAGACTTGGGAAATTAGCCCAGCACGCGATTGAGATTCGTTTCGAGTTTTTGACGCAAATCGCGGCGTACTTGTTCGCCAGCTGCGGGTGTGGTCAATAATCCAGCTACAATCCCCACAATAAACGAACGCAAGCCAGTTCGGGCACGCCGACCTTTACGCCCAACCTCAGTGGCAACTTCACCTGTTTTATGGGCTACAGCTTGGGCCGCATGCTGGGTAGTTTCACCAACCACATTGGCTGCATCTTTAGCCCGTTCGCCAACCACCGAAGCCGTTTCCTTGGCACGTTCACCAACCACATTGGCTGCATCTTTAGCCCGTTCGCCAACCACCGAAGCCGTTTCCTTGGCGCGTTCACCAACCACATTGGCTGCACCAGTAACCGCTGGAATAACGCTGGCACTAACATCTTGGGCTTTAGCGCTGACAGTTTGGGCGACTGAGCGCAAGGCATCGGGAGCATGCTCACGGGCTTCTTTGGCGCGTTCAGTCGTGGTTGCCAACAACTCTTGGACGATGCCACTCAAACGCTGAACCAAATCGTTGGCTTGATCACGGGCATCGGCGCTTTTGCTGCTCGCCACATCGACTGCACGATGACGCAAATCATCGGCTTGCTCAAGTACCGTTTCGCTAGTGCTGCTCAAGCGCTCTCGCACCTCGGCCACGATATTTTTGGCTTTATCGGCCAACGTCTCACCTTGATCAAGTGCTTGTTCGCGCACATCGGCTAAACGGCTTTTGGTTTGATCACCTAAATCGCTGGCCCGTTCGCGGCTAGCAGCAGCAATGGCAGCCAAGCCAGCAGTAGCCGCTCCAAACAGCGCATTACCTTTATCACGGCCATCAGCAACTTTTTTGCCCAACTGATTAATTGTTTGGTCTAGCTGTTCGCGGCCCGTTTCCAAGCTGGCGTTTAAGCGTTGATTGGCGTGTTTACCAGCTTTGCGTAGCTTCTTTTGCTCACGTTTGAATTCTTTGCGAGCTTGTTTATTGAGGCTATGCAGATAACTATTAGCATCAGCAGCCCGATGCTCAACCTGATCACGCAGATTGTCGGTCAGCAGTGATATTTTTTCGCCCAAGTTTTTTGGGTGATTGTGGCGGCTGCGTGCACCCAATACGCCACCGACAAGGCCACCAGCAATCAAGGCAGCGGTTAGTAATGATTGTTGTTGTTGATCATTCATCAGCAAACTCCTTTGCTCTATATTCGAGCTTGTATCTGCCAAACATATAGCAAACCCTATACCAAGGGAGTTGGAGGTGTTGATCCACGAAGGGCACGAAGGACGTAGCTATTGACTACATGTAATGGATTATGAGGTTAACAACCAGTGCTCATGCCCTCACCCCCAACCCCTCGCCCACGGCGGCGGGCGAGGGGCGCACTGTTGGAGCGGTTCCCCCTTGCCTCGCGTGCGGGCGAGGGGGCGAGGAGGTGAGGGCATGCCATGCGTTGCCAACCCAATGAACCATTACAACTACAGGTTATGGGCTATTAGCTTTCCACAAAACGTTCCGATAGCCCATAGCCTGTAGCCAAAATATTGCTAAACGATCATTACTTCTTGGTAAATCCCAAAGACCTCGCGCAAGACATCGCACATTTCGCCCAATGTGGCATAAGCATTCACCGCCGCCAAAATTGGCTCCATCAGATTGTGCTCGCCTTGCGCTGCTTGGCGTAGGTTGTCCATGGCTTCGGCCCAACGAGCTTGATCGCGTTCGTTACGCACTTTGTTTAGCCGAGCCATGTGTTTGTTCTCGCCGTCAGGGTCCATCTGCAAAATTGGAATTTCAATTGGATCATCAACGGTATACTTGTTGACCCCAACAAAGCCGCGTTGGCCGCTATCAACTTCTTGCTGGAAGCGATACGATGAATCGGCGATTTGCTGTTGAATCCAGCCTTTTTCCAAAGCCGCTTCCATGCCACCTTGCTCCTCGATTCGGCGGAAGTAATCGAGACACTCGGCTTCCATGCGGTTGGTCAAGGCCTCGACAAAATACGAGCCAGCCAACGGATCGATCGTATTGGTCACGCCGCTTTCTTCAGCAATAATTTGCTGGGTACGCAAGGCAATGGTCACAGCTTTTTCCGATGGCAAGGCCAGTGCTTCGTCCATCGCATCGGTATGGAGCGATTGCGTACCACCGATCACCGCTGCCAAAGCTTGAATCGCTACCCGCACGATGTTGTTCTCAGGTTGTTGGGCCGTCAGCGAAACCCCAGCCGTCTGGGTATGAAAACGCATCCACCACGAGCGCGGATTTTTCGCCCCATAAACGTCATGCATTTGGCGTGCCCAAACGCGGCGGGCAGCGCGATACTTGGCAATTTCTTCAAAGAAATCGTTGTGGGCATTGAAGAAGTAGGAAATGCGCGGCGCAAAATCATCAATATTCAGGCCACGTTTGAGACAAGCTTTGACATAAGCAATACCATCGCCCAGCGTAAAGGCCAGCTCTTGGGCAGCCGTAGCCCCAGCCTCGCGAATATGATAGCCACTGACTGAGACTGGATTCCACTTGGGCATATGTTGGGCAGCAAATTCAATTGTATCAACCACCAAGCGCATCGATGGCGCAATCGGGAAGATATATTCGTTCTGGGCAGCATATTCTTTAAGGATGTCGTTTTGAAGTGTGCCACCTAACTTGGCGCGTGAAATGCCGCGCTTTTCCGCCGCCGCAATATACATTGCCCAAATAATTGCCGCTGGCGAGTTAATTGTCATCGAGGTGGTTACTTGATCGAGTGGAATGCCATCGAACAAAATATCCATATCGGCCAATGAGGTGACGGCCACGCCACATTTGCCAAACTCACCTTCAACCAATGGATGATCGGTGTCGCGGCCATAGAGCGTTGGCATATCGAAGGCCGTCGAAAGTCCAGTTTGGCCTTGGCTCAGCAGATATTTAAAGCGAGCATTGGTTTCTTCGGCAGTGCCAAACCCCGCAAACATGCGCATCGTCCAGAGTTTGCCACGATAACCAGTTGGGTGAATCCCACGAGTATAAGGAAACTCACCAGGAAAGCTAATATCCTTATGATAATCAGTGTTGGCAATGTCGAGCGGGGTATACAAGCGTTGAATTGGCTCGCTGGAAATTGTGCTAAATAACGCCGGACGTTCGGGAGTTTTCTGCAGTGTCGGAGCCAGCGTTTCGTCATTCCAGCGCTCCTGCGCCGCCCGCATCTGAGCTAACTGCTCGGGACTAAACATCGTCGTTTCCCCCTTGGGTTATGAAAATTCTCAACGTTCACGCGATATGCTTCCATTGTAGCAAAGAACCGCCAAGATAGAACAAAGAGCATAGAGCATAGAGCATAGTTGTAATGGATTATGAGGTTAACAACCAGTGCTCGTGCCCTCACCCCCAGCCCCTCGCCTCGCGTGCGGGCGAGGGGGTGAGGGCATGCCATGCGTTGCCAACCCAATGAACCATTACACATAGAACATAGCGATCAGCGTTTAATGTAGAGGCGCGGGGCGAGCGAAAGGATGAGGGATGAAGGATGAAAATTCGGCTCTAGGCTATCGGAGATTAGTTAGAAACTTGAGATCCAAAGCCTGTTGGCTATCGGAATAATTGTTCAATACCACAAAACGTTCCGATAGCCTAGAGCCAATTCTTCGTTCGTGTCCTTCGTGCTCTTCGCGGTTTCAAATTAACTAAGCCCTGAACCTTAAATCGATTTTTGTTCTATGTTCTAATTTCGGCGCTTGACAATTAGTGTATTATAGACACTAAGTCAACTTTTCGAGTTACAAAGGATAGCAATATATGACAACCCGCTTTCAACATGGCATTCTCTTCACCGATCAATATCAATTAACCATGTCGCAGGTGTATTATCGATTGGGGCTGCATGAACGCCCAGCCTTGTTCGACCACTACTTTCGTTCGTATCCCAATTATGGAGCGCATGCGGCGGGTTATGCGGTGGCCGCAGGCATGCAACCCTTGCTCGAATGGATGGATACGGCGCGGTTTGGCGAGGGCGAGATCGCCGCGCTCTCGGCCATGAAAGGTCGCACTGGTCAAGCTTTGTTTAGCAGCGATTTTTTGGGCTGGCTGCGCAAATATGGCGATCTCCGTAATGTGACGATTCGGGGGATTCCCGAGGGGCGTGTGGTGCACCACACGGTGCCAATGACGATTGTCGAAGGCCCGCTGGTGCTAGCGCAAATTCTCGAAACGCCCTTGCTAAATATGCTCAACTTCAGCACGCTCATCGCTACCAAAGCGGCGCGGGTACGCGAGAGTGCTGGCGATGGCCTCTTTTTGGAATTTGGCATGCGCCGCGCCCAAGGCTGGGGAGCCAATTTGGCCACTCGTGCAGCCCTCATCGGCGGCGCTGATAGCTCATCGAACGTCGGCGCAGCGCTTGATATGGGTGTGCAGCCAAGTGGCACGCATGCCCATAGTTTGGTCCAAACCGCCATGGCTTTGGGCATGGGCGAATTAGGCGCATTCGAGGCCTACGCTGAAGCTTATCCCGACGACACCCTCCTGCTGGTCGATACAATCAACACCTTGGAAAGCGGCGTACCCAATGCAATCAAGGTATTTGAAAAGCTGCGTCGCCAAGGCCACAAACCCGTTGGCATTCGGCTTGATTCTGGTGACTTGGCCTATTTGAGCATTCAGGCCGCCAAAATGCTCAACACCGCCGGATTCCCCGATGTTTCAATTGTGCTTTCCAACAATCTCGATGAGTTGGTAATTTGGCAGATTTTGACCCAAATTCGGGCCGAAGCGCCGCGCTATGGACTCGAAGCCGATGCGGTGATCAAGCGCTTGGTGTTTGGGGTCGGCACGCATTTGGTCACATCGTGGGGCGAGCCAGCCTTGGGCGGGGTGTATAAATTGGTTTCATTGTTTGATCGCGATACGTGGAAGCCCGCGATCAAGCTTTCAGAGAACCCCCAGAAAACTCCAACGCCTGGGCGCAAGGCAGCATGGCGGGTTTATGATAGCCGTGGGCGAGCCAGCGCCGATGTTCTGACCTTGGATGATGAACATCCACAGCAAAGCGAAGCCTTGAGTTTGTATCACCCAACTGATTCGAGCAAGCAACGCACGCTTAGCCCTGCCGACCACACAATTGAGGCTTTGTATGCAACAGTGCTTGATTCAGGTCGTCGGGTAGTCGATGTGCCCGATTTGGCCGAGTTGCGCGAACGGCGGGTGCGCGATTTGGCGCGGCTTGATCCTGGGGTTTTGCGCTTGGTCAATCCCCACATCTACCACGTTTCGCTCAGCCAACGTTTGTGGGAATTGAAACAGAATCTGATTAAAGAGATGCGCAAGGGTTAGGCACGATCAAACGCCTTGAGATCGGCCACGTTAATAATCAACTGGCAAGTTCAATACTTATTTATAAAAAATTTTAATAAATTTATTATTCGATCAACCCAAGCGATGCTGCCAGAGAATCCTGTAGGCGACACCATTAACCATGGATTGCTTGCAGGATTCGTGGTCAGTTGGGGCAAATTGATCACCGCAACAAGGATTTTTATGCTATGATTGACAATCGTAACCCAATGTACAAGGACAATGGTGTTTGTGCAATGTACCTTCCTCAAGCAACTCAACGCCTAATCGAATTGGCGTTAGCAGAAGACCTCGATGGTGGCGACTTAACGTCACTTGCCACAATTCCGGCTGATTTAGCAGCCAAAGCCCATGTTTTAGTTAAAGATCAGGGTGTGCTCGCGGGCATGGAGGTTGCGGCGGCAGTTTGCCGTTTAGTTGACCCGGCCTTAGAATGGCAACCAGTGTTAGGCGATGGCGCAGCTGTAAAGTATGGCACGATTGTGGCCTATCTCAGCGGACCAGCTCGTTCAGTACTGATGGCCGAGCGTACCTTGCTTAACTTTTTACAGCGGCTTTCGGGTATTGCCAGCAAAACCGCGCTCTACGTTGCCAAAATCGCCGATACCCAAGCCAAACTAGTTGATACCCGCAAAACCACCCCAGGCTGGCGGGCTTTGGAAAAAGCCGCAGTTCGGGCAGGTGGTGGCGCAAATCATCGGTTTAATTTGGGCGATGGCGTGCTGATCAAGGATAATCATCTGGCGCTTGGTGGGCATGATATTGTGGGCGCAATTCAGCGGGCACGGGCTGTCGCGCCGCATACCACCAAAATCGAGGTTGAAGTTGAAGATTTGGCAGGGGTACAAGCAGCACTTGAGGCTGGAGCCGATATCATTATGCTCGATAATATGTCGATTGAAGCCATGCGCGAGGCTGTGCATTTAATCGCTGGGCGGGCTTTGGTCGAGGCTTCGGGCGGCATTACACTTGAGCGGATTCGGGCGGTCGCGGAAACAGGGGTCAATTTGATCTCCTGTGGTGCGATTACTCACTCGGCAACGGCGCTTGACATCAGCTTGGACATTGCAATCAATTCGTAACGTGCTCATCAGTAGGCTATAAGCAATTTATCAGGTTGGCCATGCTACTATTACGCAGTCAGTCCTGAACAATTGCTTACGAACGATTTAGTGCATCGACAAAAGGAGAATGCCATGCGACGACGATGGGTTCGTCTTGGCCTGCTCATGCTTATTGCCATGGGCGTAGTGCTACCTGGAACCAAGGCCGAGGCTACACCGCCGCCGCCCTTAGCCCAGTATTTCCCCGAAACCGGGCAATCAGCGGTCAACTATTTCTGGCAATTTTGGAAGAATACGCCGAATGCCATGCGCGTGTTGGGCTATCCCATTTCCTTGCCATTTATCCAAGAAAGCTTTACCGAGCCTGGTAAATTCTATTTGGTGCAATATTTCGAACGCGCCATCTTAGAAGAACACCCTGAAAACTTCAATCACCCAACCAATGGCAACAAATACTTTGTGCTTGGGCGTTTGCTGGGCAAAGAATTGGCCAAGGGTCGCGAAAATGAGCCAGCCTTCAAGCCAGTCGCCAATCCCAACAATGGCACGGTTTGGTTCCCTGAAACCCAACACACCCTGACCAACACACCTGGCCCATTTTTGACCTTCTGGCGCAATTATGGTGGCCTCTCGGTGTTTGGTTATCCTTTGTCAGAGCCATTCCAAGAGCTGAACCCTGATACTGGCAAGGTCTATTGGGTCCAATATTTCGAGCGTAATCGCTTCGAATATCATCCCGAAGAAAAACCTGAATTCCAAGTGTTGCTTGGTTTGTTGGGTAAACAATACTATAACGAACACAAAACCGAGCCAAAATTGGCCGTTAAGGAATGGTTCTTCCGCTATCACACCCGTGCCGAAGCCATCCCAGCCGATTTTATCTATGGCTACAATGTTCAAGCCTTCTACCAAGAACGCGATCGTTTGTATCAATTGGTCAACAACGCCGCCTTTGGCTGGATTCGCCAACAAGCACCTTGGGAAGATCTCCAAGCTGCTGACGGCACAATCTATTGGGGCGAGTTAGATAAAGTTGTTAACGACGCTCACGCCAAGGGCATTAAAGTCTTGTTGAGTGTGGTTCGTTCGCCTGAATGGGCCAGCGAAAATGGTACTCACGGCTTGCCATCACGCCGCAACTTTCCCAAATTTGGCGATTTTATGCAGCGTATGGCGCAACGTTACAAAGGCAAAGTCCAAGCCTACGAAATTTGGAACGAGCAAAATTATGCAATTGAAAATGGTGGTGTAGTAGCTCCAGCAGCCTATTATGTGGATATGTTGGAATATGCCTACAAAGGCGTGAAAGCTGCTGACCCCGAGGCAATTGTGGTTTCTGGCTCGCCAACCCCAACTGCAACCAATCGCACCGATATTGCAGTTGATGAGTTGATTTACTTTGCCCAAATGTTTGCAATTCCAAAATTCTGGAATAACGTTGACGTAATTGGGGCACACTTCGGCGGCACCTATAATCCACCAGATACGAAGTGGCCCGATAACCCAGGCCCAGGCCCAGGTTGGCGCGACAACTCTGAATTCTACTGGCGACGGATTGAAGATGTGCGTCAAGTGCTGGTCAACAGTGGCAACGGCGACCGCCAAATTTGGGTAACCGAAATTGGCTGGGCTACCGCCAACACTAGCCCAGGCTTTGAGTATGGCAACTCGAATACCATCGAAGAACAAGGAGCTTACCTCGAACGAGCAATGTATATGGCTCGCTACGATTATGCTCCATGGGTTGGCGCAATGTTCGTGTGGAATTTGAACTTCGCGGTGACCTCACCCGATCCGTTGCACGAAACTGCTTCATTCGGGGTATTGAACCCTGATTGGAGCCCACGCCCAGCCTATACCCGCTTGCAACAGTTTGCAGCAACCCATAAATAATTAACCGAGGTCGGTTGCAACAACACGAAGATCACGCTCTGAAACCAGTGTTGTGATCTTCGTGTTGTTGTCTGACGAGGAGTTTGATATGTCTAAATCACGCTGGTTAAGTGCCGCCATGGTCTGCTTGCTAGCCGTTAATCTTTTGGCGGCCTGTGGTGGCGATAGTGCGCCCACTACCCAACCAACCAATCCTGAGGCGGCTACGGTTACGCCCGAAACTGCTGCCCCAACCACTGACAGCAATCCGCCAATGACCACGGGCAATCCTTTGCAATTGCCCTATTTGCAATATGGCGCAGCGGCGCAACTGTACTACACTGATCGTAATCGCGCCTTGACCTTAATGAACAATGCTGGGTTCGATTGGGTGCGCCAACAGATTCAATGGAAAGATATTGAAGGCCCAAAAGGCAACTTTGGCTGGGGCGAGCTTGATGCAATCGTTGCTGATGCCAACGCCAAAAATATCAAAGTGCTGCTGAGCATTGTGCGTTCGCCATCGTGGGCACGCGCCGATGGCACCAATGGCATGCCCGATAACATCAAAGATTTTGGCGATTTCGTCGAGGCCTTGGTTGTGCGCTACAAAGGCAAAGTCCAAGCCTACGAAATTTGGAACGAGCAAAATCTTGATCATGAAAATGGTGGTTCACGTGAGTCGATCGACGCTGCCAAATATGTTGATCTCTTGGTCGAAGCCTACAATCGGATCAAACCGATCGATCCTGAAGCCTTTGTCATTTCAGGAGCATTGACTTCAACTGGTGATTCACCAGCGGCGATCGACGATCTGACCTACTTTGAGCAAATGTTTAGCTACAAAGATGGCATTTTCAAAGATCATATCGATGGTGTAGGCTTCCATCCTTCACCTTCATACAATCCACCAGATACGTTATGGCCCGACCAACCAGGCCCAGGTCCAGGCTGGCTCGAAAGCCCAACCCACTACTTCCGCCATATCGAAAACCTCAAAATCTTGATGGATAAATATGGCATGCAAGATTATCAAGTTTGGGTGACTGAGTTTGGCTGGGCGACCCAAAACACCAGCCCAGGCTATGAATATGGCAACGAAATTAGCTTTGAACAACAAGGCCAATATGTGCTTGATGCACTACAAATGACCCGCCGCGATTACCCATGGGTCGCCACCATGTTTGTGTGGAACCTCAATTTTGCGGTAACTTCGCCTGATCCGCTTGATCAAACCGCCTCATTCGGCATTCTCAACCCCGATTGGAGTCCACGGCCAGTCTTTGAAAAAATTCAAGGCTTTGTTAACGCCGTCAAGACCGAGGAAGGCCGCTAAACGTTGGATTCGGCATAGAACTGTTGCTCTATGCCGAATCGCATACCTTATGCCACAGCCGCCAAGACTCTGGTATACTAGCACGCGGTTTCATACGCAATGGAGGTCAGCGTGATTGCGGTTTATCACCTAAATGCTGGCTCAACTGGCATCGAAGTTCGGATTTTATCTGAGGCTATTCGGAGCGCCCGTAACTTGACATGGGCCGCAACTCCGGCTCATGCTGATATTTTTGTACTGACTGGGCCAATTCCACTGCTGTTGCGCCCAGCTTTAATGAACGTTTGGCGCGATTTTATTGCTGATCGTGCCCCACTAATTGCCTTAGGTCGCGCCAGCATCGATGGGCATCCGTTTGGGCGTGGTGGGCTGGCCGAGCTACCAGAAATTCAAGTAGCCGCCAAAATCGACGGCGATCCGCCGACGGTTGCAGCAATTCAGGCCGGAATTGTCCAAGCCCTCAATGCCCGTACCGCCAAACACTAAAGGTCGTTTATGAATACATTGCTTCAACAATTGATTGCTGCGTTGCTCTACCCTGGTTTGCTCACCACAATGTTGTTAACCCTTGCCGTGATTGGAATTACCAAGTTGCATGCGCCTGGGGGTGGCTTAAGCCGTGGTTTTTTAGCAGCCTTGCAGGGCAAAACCTCGCTCAATCTAGCCCTAGCAGCACTTTTGGCGCTAATTGCCCCAGCATTTTTGCCATGGGCCGGCTCGCCGCTGGCAACAACCCGTTTGGGACAATTATGGTTGGCGTGGGCTTTGCTCGAAACCTCGTTTATGCTAGCACTGATGCCTGGCTTACAAAGTTTGGCTGCTTCGAGCGTGCGGGCCGCCATGCGCGAGGCCCAACTCAGCAGCGCAGGCCGAATTGTGCTTTGGTTGGCGTTGGGGGTGGCACTTTGGACAGGCGATAATTGGCAGTGGAATATTGTGCCAGCGCGATTTTTGGCATTAATCGCAGCGGCCATGGCTTTGCCTGTGGCGCTTGGTTGGGGGCCATTTGCCCACGATTGGAGCCTCACCCCAGGCGGCCCCGAAGCCGAACTCAACCGCGCTAGTGCCGAGCTAGCCCAATGGGGCCGGGCGATTCGTGCGACCGTCTTGTTAAGCTTGATTCCACTTTTGGGTTTTCCAATCACGGCAGGCTTGCATTGGTCGTTGCATGTGGCCTTGACCATCGCTACTACCTTGGCCTTGGCGGGAGTTGGCCGTTATATTAATGGTTCAACTGTGCGCCAACCCTTGAGTGAGAGCTTACGTTGGTGTTATACTCGCGCCTTGCCTTTAGCCTTGCTGAGCGGAATTGTCTTGGTGGCGATGCAGCGTTGGCTGTAGGAGAGAAGCGATGACTGCCTTATTGCTTGAGAAAATCGTCAAACGTTTTGATACGACAACCATTTTGCGCCAACTCAATTTGCTGGTGCAAGAAGGTCAGGTTTATGGGTTGCTAGGAGCCAATGGCGCAGGCAAATCGACCTTAATTCACCTAATCATGGGTTTTTTATACCCCGATAGTGGCCGAATTGAGGTTTTTGGCAAAACACCCACTGCCATGCATGGTCAAATTGGCTACTTGCCTGAACGCCTACGCTACCACACTCACTGTAGTGCCCGCGAATATCTGACTGCTATGGGCAATTTTGCTGGCATGCGCGGAGCCAGCCTCACCAGCCGGATCAACGATTTGCTCGAATTGGTTGGTTTAACTGAGGCTGCTGATCGGCGGATGCGCAATTATTCCAAGGGTATGACTCAGCGCGTCGGAATCGCCCAAGCCTTGCTTAGCGACCCGCAACTGCTGCTGATCGACGAGCCATCATCGGGCCTCGACCCGCAAGGTCAACTTGAAATGCGCGATCTTTTGCTGGATTTACGCAGTCATGGCCATACGATTTTGATCTGCTCGCATCAGCTTGATGAGATTGAGGCAGTCTGTAATCGGGTGGGCATTTTAGTGCATGGTGCAATTGCTGCTGAAACCGATTTAGCCCAACTAACTGGCACGAACGGCGTAGTCATCACGCTTAAAGAAACCCCAACCGATGCGCTCGATTTTGCCCTACGTTCGATCGACCCAAGCATTGTGCGTGATGATCGCTTTATCACTGTGCCCGAAAATAGCCCAACCTTGCAAGGGCGTTTATTGCAATTATTGCTTGACGAAGGTTATACCGTGGCTTCATTGCAACCAAGCCTTGGCAATCTGCGCGATCTCTATTTGCACGTTGTATCTGGTAAAGAACCACCAGCTGAAATGCAGCCCCAAGCGCCGCTGGCTATTCTGGATAGTTTGTTAGCTGGCGAGGAGCAGCAATAATGGCAAAACTTCGACAAATTTGGGCTTGGACACGCTTCATTTGGAGCGAATACCAACGAACAGGGCGTTTTTTGGTTGAGCTAGGGGCATTAATTATTTTTGCCTATGTATTTCTACGCAAACCCAATGTTGAGGCGCATCTTACCGCCACTCAATTCTTTGGCATGACCGCCATTTTTGTGCTCTGTCAGACAATTTTCACCACAACGATGATGGCAGGCCTGGGCAATCGACCGCAAGGCTATGTGGTTTTGGCTCGCTCATTAGGTCGCAAAGGCTATTTAGTTGGCCTCTTTTTAGTCGCCTTTTTAATGAGCTTGGTTAATTTAATTCTCTGTACTATTATCGTCACCATCATCAACAAGCCCGTCTTGTGGGATGCAGTGATTTGGGGCGCGGGAGCCTTGCCGCTAATTTTAGATATTGCTTTGGTAACTGCCTTAGTGCTGTTACTCTCAAGTTTGGTGTTATCGCAAGGCTGGCGCTTGAGCATTTTGGCGGTAATTGCCTTGGCTTCGTTGAGTACCAGCGATATTTTCACCAATACCTTTGATCCAAATGGCAGCCTTGGCAAAATTTTGGCAGCAATTCGCACGATCGTTGGCATTCCGCTAACCCCATTGTTTGCAGGCTTTGAACTAGCGGTTACGCGCCAAGCCTATGAAAGCAATTTGAATCAGGCCTTGGCAATTTTAGCTGGTCAGGCTGCGCTATTAATTGCGGTGAGTGCGTTTGGCTTTTTTGCCTTTGAACGGCGCGATATTATTTTAGGAGCCTAAGGTGCAAGCTGATGTGTTGGTGATTGGCGCAGGCCTTGCTGGCTTGTGGAGCGCAATCTTGCATGCGCAAGCAGGCCGCAAGGTTACCCTACTGGCCAAAGGCCAAGGAACCTTGCCATGGAGCAGCGGTTGCCTTGATCTCGTGCCGCAACAACCAACCAACCCAGATCATCCCTACTCCAAACTCCAAACTGCACTTGAACCAGCAACTCACGCTTGGCTTAAATTCAGCCAACAGCAAGATTATCGGTTTGTTGCCAACTTAAAGCAGCATTATTGGCTGCCAACAGCAATCGGTACATGGCGACCAACCAACGCCGTACCATTAACCATGCTCAATGCTGAACGCTCAATCATCAGCAGTTATCGGGTGTTGGTGCTAGGCTTCCGCGAATTACGCGATTTCTTCCCGCCCTTGTTGTCAGCACGACTTACCCAGCAAGGCCTTGCCGCTCGTGGTTGCTACTTAACCATGCCTCCTAGCCAACGATCCCGAGATTTCAATAGCGCTAATTTGGCGCGTTTATGCGAACATGCTAGTTTTCGCCAAGCCCTGATCAAGCAGATCGATCAGATTCGTGGTGATGCTCAACTACTGCTGTTTCCCGCCGTACTTGGCATCAGCCACACCACCAGCATCATCAATGAGTTGCAAACAGCCTTAGGATGTTTGGTGGCTGAAGTGCCAACCCTGCCGACCAATGTGGCCGGATTACGCTTGCAACGCATGTTGATGACGGAATTAGAGCGGTTGAATGGGCGAATTCAACTGAATGCTGAGGTTATTCGCGGCGAATTTGTCGATCGGCGCTTGGTTGCGGTCTATAGTGCGGCGGCGGCTCGCGAACAGCGCCATACTGCTGATCACTATATTTTGGCAACTGGTGGCATTGGCGGTGGTGGATTACGCGCCGATTATCCCAATGGCTTACGTGAAACAGCGCTGAATTTGCCAGTTCAGCAACCCAACCAGCGTGATCAATGGTTCGAGGCCAATGTGCATGCCCAACATCAACTCTTCACATCGGGCATTGCAGTTAATCAACAACTTCAGCCAATTGATGCTGAACAGCAGCCAATCGCTGAAAATGTGCAAGTGGTTGGGGCAGCCTTGGCTGGCTGCGACCCAATTCGCGAACGCTGGGTTGAGGGTTTAGCCCTTGCCAGCGCGACCTTTGGCTTTGAGAGTCGAGCGTTCAGGGGCTAGGGGGCAGGGATCAGTTAAGAGTCGAGGATTCAGGGGCTAGGGGCCAGGGATCAGTTTGGATTACAAAAATAGGCTATTGGCTTTTGATATTCCAACCAATCTCCGATAGCCGATAGCCATACTCCACTCTGCGCCTCTGGGTTAAATCTAGCCCCTGAACCCTAGTCCCTCACCCTAATGTTCTTTAGCGGACTGTCATAACTTCGACATCAAACACCAAATCGGCGTTAGCTGGAATCGTCCCCTGACCTTGCTCGCCATAGGCCAAGGCTGAAGGAATAATCAAGCGGCGTTTGCCTCCTTGCTTGATGCCAACCAATCCTTCGTTCCAGCCCGTGATGACCATTGCTCCGCCAACACCTTCAACCGCAAATGGCTGGCCCCCAACATTTGAATCGAATTGTGAGCCATCGGATTTAAGGTAGCCAGTGTAAAAAACCTCAGCCGTTGAACCAGCGGTTACTTCGGGGCCACTACCGACTACAATATCCACATAGCGCAAGCCACTGGCAGTTTGCTTAACTTCTAAACCATTGGGCAGCGCTGGAATAACTGCCGAAACATCTGAAATATCTACGCCAGTCGTTGCTGAGGTTGGCATAGCGGTGGGGTTTTCGGGGCGAGCAATCTCACCACAGCCAATCAAACTCACTGCAACCAACATCGAAAGAAGAATACGCTTCACGGAAAGCCCTTTCATCACAAATTGAAACCAAACGCCGCTATTATACCTTGCTTCACGGATTCATCAGCTTTACATCATTTTCAAAGCGTTGGCAATCTTCTAGGATAGGGCGTGGAACAATCTATGCATGGTTGACGTTATATTGATACGCAAACACAAAGGGGGTTCCCAATGGAACGATTGTCAGACAAAATTTCAGCCGCATTATTCGTCGTTATGCTTCTGTCGATACCCTTTTTATATGCAATTGTCAGCGGCAGTTAACTTCACTGTCGCCAAATATTAATCTCACTCAGCACATGAGTCGTGTATAATGCGGCGAAGGAGATTAGGTATGGCACAACCAACTGAGATTGTTCACCTGCTACGCCCCTTCGGGCGGCGCTTACGCCTTGCCGATACATTGCAATGGCTGAGTCGTACATTTTGGCTACCGGCGCTTGGCTTTGCCTTAATCCAAGGTGCTGGTCGGCTCTTCCCAATTCCCAACTGGACATTATGGTCGTTAGTGCCTTTTGCGGTTTGGCTCGTTGCCTTACTGGTTGTAGCGCTACGCCCACAATCGAGCAATCGCATCGCCCAACGTAGCGATCTCGAACTCGATTTGCGCGAACGGCTCTCGACTGCGCTCGAATTGCACAAACGCGATGATCGCGGGCCACTTGATGATGTTCAATATAATGATGCACTCGATAAAGCCCGTAACGCTAATGCCAAGGATATTCGGGTTGCACCACCGCGCAAACATCGCTTGTGGTGGGGTTTGGCAACAATGTTCCTTGTGCTAGGCATTACTTCGGCTGTATTGCCGAATGCCCAAAGCACTGTTTTGGCTGAACGCGAGGCCGTCAAAACCGATCTCGAACGGATTGCCGACCGCATCGACCAAACCCGTGAAGAAATTGCCAAAGACGAAACGCTTTCGCCTGAAGAACGCGCTGAATTGGATCGCCAATTAGCTGAATTATCCAAGGATTTGCGCGAAAATACTGGCTCACGCGAAGATGCCTTGGCTAAAATCTCGCGCACCGAGCAGCAATTGCAAAAGCGCTTGGATTCACGTGCCAGTGCTCGTCAAGCTTCGTTGCAAGAGTTAGCCCAAGCCTTGAAAAACCAGCGTGGAGCCAACCAAGAGCAACGCCCTGAAGCCAGTGATGCCGCCAAAGAGTTGGAACAAGCCGCCCAAGATGCTGAGAAGATGACTCCTGAGCAGCGTGAGCAATTGGCCAATGCGCTTGAACAACAAGCCAACCAAACTGCGGCAACTAATCCTGAATTGGCTCAATCGTTGCGCGATGCTGCGAGCGCTTTACGCAACGGCAACCTTGCCGATGCTCGCTCAGCTTTGCAACGGGCCAGCAACCAAGCCAGCCAAAGCGCTGAGCAATTACAAGATCAAGAAGGTGTTGAACAGGCCTTGAGTGAAGTGCAAAATAGCCGTGACCAAGCTGCCCAAGCTGGCCAGCAAGGCCAACAAAATCAACAAGCTGGCCAACAAGGTCAACAAGGCCAACAAAATCAACAAGCTGGTCAACAAGGTCAGCAGGGTCAACAAGGTCAGCAGGGTCAGCAAGGCCAACAAGGTCAGCAAGGCCAAGGCCAGGGTCAAGGTCAGGGTCAAGGCCAGGGTCAAGGTCAAGGCCAGGGTCAAGGTCAAGGCCAGGGCCAGGGTCAAGGTGGTGGTGGTAGCCAATCCAGCAATCTTGGCTCAGGCAACAGCAATGGCAGTGGCAATGGTACAGGCCGCAACGATCGCGACTTCCCTGGCACTGGCAACGATAAAGGCCTCGTCTACCAACCATGGAAACCAGGCGCTGCCAATGACCCAAGTAGTGTGAGCGGCCAGCCCAATGGTAGTGGTAATGCGCCCAGCCAACCAAGCGGCAGCACTGGCCCGGGGATCGCCAATGGCTCACAAGTGCCCTATAATCAAGCTGGCTCTGACTACCAAGAATCGGCAGGGCGGGCGGTGGATAGCGGATACATCCCACCACAATTGAAAAACTTTATCCGCGACTACTTTAACCAATTGGAACAGTAAGAGGATTCTATGTTTCTAGCCCTTGAGTTAGTGTTTCTAAGCCTTCTCGCAGGCGGTATGTGGACACTGTTGGTCGCAACGCGACGCTTCAACATCAGCCAACGTGCAATGACGATTTCGTTTGCTGTTACTGCGCTCGGCTGGATGGGCTTTTTGCTCACCACAATTGCTCTGCTCGTTTATGCCACAACACAACTCACGTAGCGAAGAGCAAGAGTTTTAGGTTCAAGGCTATAGGTTCTTGCTTGAATCAGGTATGATTCAGAGACCTATAGCCTTTTGTTGATAAGGAGTTTGGATGCAATACACTGAACGCGATGCTGAAATGTTCCGGCGCACTGCTGCTGCCATTGAAGCTGAAATTGGCAAGGTGATTGTCGGGCAACGTGCCTTAATCCGCCAAACATTAATCACCTTGTTGGCTGGCGGTAATGCGTTGCTTGAAGGTGTGCCAGGTTTGGCCAAAACAACCTTGATTCGCACGCTCTCCGAAGCGGTCGATTGCCAATTTAGCCGAATTCAATTTACCCCCGACTTGATGCCTGCTGATATCATCGGTACAACGATTATCGCCGAAGATGAGCAAGGTCAGAAAGAATTCCGCTTCCAACGTGGGCCGATTTTCTCTAACCTTGTGCTGGCCGATGAAATTAACCGCGCTACACCCAAAACTCAATCGGCGCTACTCGAAGCAATGCAAGAACATACGGTCAGTGTTGCCCGCACCAGTTACAAGCTCGAAGAGCCATTCTTTGTGCTGGCAACCCAAAACCCGCTTGAAATGGAAGGCACGTATCCATTGCCCGAAGCGCAGCTCGACCGTTTTTTCTTCAAAATCAATGTGCCGTTTCCATCACCCCAAGAATTAGTGGAGATCGCCCAACGCACCACGGGGACTGATCAAGCTAAGCCGCAAAAAGTGATCAATGGCGCTACCTTGATTCAATTGCAACAAATGGCGCGGTCGGTGCCGGTTGCAACCCATGTCTTGAGCTATGCTGCGCGAATTATTAGCGCAACTCACCCCGATAGCCCACTTGCCCCCGAGCAAGTTAAGCGCTATGTGAGCTATGGCTCCAGCCCGCGCGGGATGCAGGCGTTGATTTTGGCAGGCAAAATTGCAGCCTTACTCGATGGCCGCACCAACGTTGCCTTCCGTGATTTGCGCGAAATGGCCACACCAACCCTGCGCCACCGGATTATCTTATCGTTTGAGGGTCAAGCTGAGGGAGTTAACAGCGAAAGTATTGTCAATAGCATTTTGGAATCAATTAAGGAAGAAGCATGACCCGCCGTATTGCCCTAATCATTTTAGCCCTTGCTCTGGCCAGTTGTGGTAGCTACGAATCCGATAGTAGCCGCCAAGTCAGCATTCGTCCAACCATCGTGCCATCAACCCCAGCCCCACCAGCAGCCCAAGATTCGTTGGGCATTGCTAGCGAATTTATTCCCTTGGCTAAGCCAGCCCAAATTCCGGCTGACGATCAACGCTCAATGGGCGATCCTAACGCGCCAGTAACGATTGTTGAATATAGCGATTTCCAATGCCCTTTCTGCCAACGCCATCATGTGTCGGTTTTCCCCGAACTGAAGGCTAAATATATTGATACTGGCATGGTGCGTTATGTGTTCCGCAACTATATCGCCGTGGAAAGCCATACTTCAGCGCCAGCCGCTGGAGTTGCTAGCTTCTGTGCCATGGATCAAAACAAGTTCTGGGAGATGTATGACATCTTATTTGTTCGCGCCAGTGAATGGGGCGTTGATCCAAATTTAGCGCCAACCGTGATGCTCAAGTATGCTGAAGAATTGGACTTGGATACGGCAGCCTTTGCCAAATGCCAAGCCGACCCAGCCGTTTTAGCCCAGGTCAATGCTGAAACTGCTGAGGCTGTGGCAGCCCAAGCAACCGGCACACCAGCCTTCTTCATCGGCAACTACATCATTCCTGGGGCATACCCAATTGAAGGCTTCGATGCCGCAATTGCCTTGGCAAACCAAAATCAATAATCGTTGGTTGAGTGTGGAGATGTTGCAATGAGCGAACAAGCAGCGCTATTTGAACCACAATTCTTAAAACAATTGGATCGTTTGGCGCTGCTGACGCGCCGCAATATTGCTGGCCAGATGCAAGGTGAACGCCGTTCGCCGCGCCGTGGCTCGTCAGTTGAATACGCCGACTTCAAGCCCTACACGCCAGGCGATGATTTTCGCCAGATCGACTGGAATTTATATGCGCGTTTGGAGAAATTCTTTCTCAAGCTGTTTGTGGCTGAAGAAGAAATTACCCTCCACCTGCTGATTGATACCAGCGCTTCGATGGATTGGGGCGAACCAAACAAGTTGCGCTATGCAGCTCAGGCAGCGGGCGCGTTAGGCTACATCGCCTTAGCCAGCCTTGATCGAGCGCAAGTCACCAGTTTTGGGGGTGGCAACGAGCAACGGATTCCAGCAGGGCGCGGACGGGCTGGTGTACCGCCATTATTCAATTTGCTGAATCGACTTAAGGGCAACGGCAATACGAGCCTGTTGCAAGCCAGCCGCCGCTATATTCAAACGGCGCGGGTGGCGGGGCCATTGTTGTTATGCAGCGATTTGCTCACGCCCGATTGGGAAGAAGCCTTGCGCACGCTTGGCCGCCGCCCATTTGAAATTACGGTGCTGCATGTGCTCTCGCCTGATGAGCTGAACCCACCATTCGAGGGTGATTTGAAATTGCTCGATGTTGAGGGTGGCGAATCGCTTGATGTCAGCGCTGATCTCGATTTATTGCAGCGTTACGTTGAACGCTTGCAGGCATGGCGCGAAGAAGTTGAGCATTTTTGCACAACTCGCGGTATCAACTATATTTTTGTTGATACCAGCTTGCCTTTGGAATCATTGCTGGTTTCAGTGCTACGCGAACGCCAAATTGTACGTTAGAGTTAGAGGAGAATATGGAGAAACATAAATTTAAACATTTAAGGACGTTTGTATATTCATTAACAGCTATATTATGTATTACAGGTCTCTATTTGGTAATTCAACAGAGCCGTTCATGGATCGGCGTTATCTTAATTATTGCTAGTTTACTTTCTTGTTATCGTGGTATTCGTTATATTGACTATTTAGAACGTGATGAAGTCATAGACGATCCACGAATAACTCGCCATCGTCAAGAAGCATCTAAAGTCATTTATGTATCAATTGTTGATGATGCAGGCAATATGCTACCCGATGCTGAGGCCAAAGCCAAAATTCGCCAGGCTGAAGCCCAGGCTGGTCCACGCGATACGATTATTTCGGTAAAACATAAGGTTTGATATGCAACCAACTGAATTAAATTATCAACTTAATTTTAACGATTATCAGGAAGCTAATTTATCAATCTTTAAGCATATACCAAAATATCAAGAAGCACTTAATTTAAATCGCTATTATGTGCTATTATTCTACGTTTTAGGTATAGGTATGTTGGCATTTTTCGTTGCTGCATTGTTTCAATTCGATCGACTATCAGTATGGCTGATTGTATTCGGCTTAATCTTAATTGGAATTTGGGTAATTTATACCAATCGCGACATGCGCGAATTCACCTTGGATTATTTCAAAAAAAATTATCAACTTGAAAAACCCAATTTTGAATCGCCAGTCAGATTAACAGTCTATCCGACCTATGTCCAGCAAATAAACGAATTTTCGAGTGTCGAATTTAAATGGCTCTTTATTCAGGCTATTTTAGATGAGGCCGAACATATTATTCTGGTTACTCACAACAATCGAGTGGTTGTTATTCCCAAGCGAGCATTTAAATCGCCAGCCGATCAGCAGATAGCGTTGCAACAATTCGCCCAATATCATGCTGACGCACAGCTAGCAGAGTGAGTAGATTGTATGGGATTTATTGCACCATTAATGTTTATCGCCGGCGGCACGGTTCTGGCGGGAATTGTGACCATGTACATCTTGCGCCTCCGCCGCGAGGAACGCACGGTTTCGTCAACCTTTTTGTGGAATCAATTGGTTCGCGATGTTGAGGCCAACGCGCCGTGGCAACGCCTCCGCCATAATTGGTTGCTCTGGTTGCAATTGCTAATTGCCTTGCTCTTGGCGTTTGCACTGGCCCGACCGTTTAGCGAAACAGTTGGGGTTAGTGGGCAAAATCTCATTGTAATTATCGATCGTTCGGCTTCGATGGGTGCTACCGATGTTGCTGCCAATCGGCTTGAGGCCGCTAAAGCTGAGGCAATTCGCTTGGTTGATCAGTTGCCCGATGGCGCTCGCGCTACCATTATGGCCATCGGCGGCGAGCTTGATGTGCCTGCTGCTGCCACCACCGACCGCCGCGAGATTCGCGATGCAATCGAAGGCATCGAATTGCGTTTGGGTGGCGGCTCAGATATGTCGCAAGCCTTGAGTTTGGCGGGGGCATTGGCGGCTCGCGAAGAAGAATCGGAAGTGGCAATTTTGACCGATGGTCAAGTCACCGTGCCAATGAGCGCCACCTTGCCTGCTAAAATTCGTTATTTCCCAGTTGGCACGAGCAATAACAATCAAGCGATTGCAGCAATTGCCTTGAACGAACTAGCACCAGGTACTTTGACCTTCTTTGCTCGCGTCACCAATGAAGGCCAAGAGCGGGTTACACGACGTTTGTTGGTAACCCTCAATGGCACGTTGTTCAATGCTTATGATCTCGAAATTTTGCCCGGCCAAGATCAAACCGTCAATATCGATGTGCCAGCAACCGCCACCACGGTTGAGGCGCGGCTTGATGGTAGTGATAGCTTGCCCAGCGATGATGTGGCTTGGGCGATTCGACCATCAAGCGATGCAATTCCGGTGCGTTTTATTACGCCAGGTAATCGCTTTTTAGCTACGGCCTTGGGCTTGATGCCACGAGTGCAAGTTTCCGCCTATCTGACTGAAACCGCCACCTTCACCGATACGGCCTTGTTGACGGTACTTGATGCTAGCTTGCCAGAGCCATTACCTGCTGGTAATTTGCTGTTTATCGCGCCCTATCGTTCAACCGAATATTTCTCGGTGACTGGCAGTTTGGATCGACCAGTGCCTCGCCCTGCGCCAACCGACGACCCGTTGTTGCGCAACGTTGAGCTGGGCGAAGTCAATATTTTGAAATCGGCGCGGATTGAAAATGCCCCTTGGGCGCATACGGTGATCGATAGCGCGGCAGGCCCGTTGCTGATTGCAGGCGAGGTTGATGGGCGACGAATTGCGGTGCTTGGCTTCGACACCCACGATTCTGATTTGCCTTTGAATATCTCGTTTCCGTTGTTGATTGCCAATTTGGTGGGCTATTTAGCACCTGGCACTGGTGGCGATTCAGCAATTTTGCCGCCTGATCAAGAATTAGCTTTTGCAGTAACCAACGATATTAGCGGCGTGCGCTTGATTCAGCCCAATGGTGAAACCCACGAAGCCACGCCAAACAATGGCTTAATCAGTTTCGATGGCAGTTTAATGAACCAAGCTGGCATTTATAGCGTCGAATTGCTACGCGATGGTGTGGTCAGTAAAACGCAGCGCTACGTCGTCAATGCCTATCGTGAAAGCGAAGCCAAAATCACCCCGGTTCAAGTGCTCGATGTCGCCCAAATTGGCGGTGGTCAAGTTGGCTCAAGCGAAACCACCCAAGCCAAAGCAGGCCGTGCCGAGTGGTGGCGTTGGTTGGCCTTGGCCGCACTCATTTTTGTGTTGATCGAATGGGTATTTGCCCAACGTAGCGCCTTCACACGGCTCAAACTGTGGTGGAATGCGCGGCGCAGCGCGGCCTAAAGAAAGCCCTCACCCCCAACCCCTCTCCCACTGCTGCGGGAGAGGGGAGTTTAGCGCAAGGGTTTCACACGAAAAATGGGGGTGAGGGAACCCAATCTGATGATTTAGCGTTCATGCTATTCAGTTGAAGTCTGAAACGAAACATTCAACAGTTCGGCGTTTGCTGGCGCAAGCTGTTCATGGAGAGGCTCCCGATGCCATTGGCATTTGGCCTTGCTAGGGTGAAGTTATGCTATCGTTTGTCCGACCAGAATATCTCTGGTTTTTGCTGGCATTGCCGCTGGTCTGGCTGTTGGGCTGGCTTAATAACCGTGGTCGCACAGGCCAACGCCGTTGGTGGGCCTTGGGGTTGCGCACGTTTTTGCTGCTGTGTTTGATCGGCAGCCTCGCCGGAACCCAAGTTCGTCAGCCAGTCCAAAACCTTACCACGGTGTTTTTGCTCGATAGCTCCGACTCAATCGCCCCAGGCCAACGCTCCAGCAACGAGCAATTTATTGCCCAAGCGCTCGAAACCATGCAAGAAGGCGATAAAGCTGCGGTCGTGGTGTTTGGTGAAAATGCCTTGGTTGAGCGGGTTCCCTCTGAAATTCAGCGTTTAGGCACAATTCAATCGGTGCCAATCGCTGCACGTACTGATATCAGCGAAGCAATTCAACTGGGTTTGGCGCTGTTTCCTGCCGATACCCAAAAACGTTTGGTGTTACTCTCCGATGGTGGCGAGAACAGTGGTCGCGCCTTGGAGATGATCCCGTTAGCGCAGCGCCGTAATGTGCCAATTGATATTGTGCCCACAGGCATCGGCCAAGGCAACCCCGAAGTGGCAATTAGTGCCTTTCGCGCACCTTCAGCTGCCCGTTCTGGCCAAGAAATTCAGTTGATCGCCACAATTGAAAGCAATACTGCCCAATCAGCTCAATTGCGCTGGCGAGCCGATGAGCAAATTGTGCTGGAAGAAGCGATCAATCTGCCAGTTGGCACAAGCAGCTTTACCACCACGCTTGTTGTCAATGACCAAGGCTTTCATCGCTATAGCGCTCAAGTTGTGCCAAGCAGCGATACTCGTGCCCAAAATAACGTGGCGGCTTCGTTGGTGCAAATTGGCGGCCCTCCCAAAGTGCTGCTGGTCGAAGGCGAAGTCGGCGATGCAAGTGCGCTCAAGCCAGCGCTCGAAGCCGCCAACCTTGTGCCAGTGGTCGTTCCAGCAACTGGATTGCCTACCGATTTGGCGGCATTGAGCGATTATGAAGCAGTCTTGTTGCTGAATGTGCCTTCGCGCGATATCGATCAAGATACCCAAAAATTATTACGCTCGTATGTTGGCGACCTTGGGCGTGGCTTGGCAATGATCGGTGGTCGCCAAAGCTTTGGGGTGGGTGGCTACACGGCAACCCCAATCGAAGAAGCCTTGCCTGTCAACATGGACGTGCGCAATCGCCAACAACGCCCCGATATTGCCTTGGTCTTTATCATCGACAAGTCAGGCAGTATGGATGCTTGTCACTGTAATGGTGGCGATATGGCGGCGCGTGAGGGTGGCGGCACTCGCAAAATCGATATTGCCAAAGAGGCGGTGGCTCAAGCCGCTGCGGTGCTCGGCAAAGACGATAAATTGGGCGTGGTGACTTTCGATGATTCGGCACATTGGACGATTGAACTCAACAAAGTGCCCAGCCAAGATGATGTTGTCGCGGCTTTGGCTCCTGTGCCACCAAGCGGCCAAACCAATGTAGTTAGTGGCATGAACGCCGCTTATGAGCAATTGCGCCAAAGCGATGCCAAAATCAAGCATGCAATTCTGCTGACCGATGGTTGGGGTCATGCCACCGATATCGGCTCAATCGCCGAAAATATGAACAAAGACGGAATTACGCTTTCGGTGGTGGCCGCAGGCAATGGCTCGGATAACGCTTTGCAACGTTATGCTGAGCTTGGCGGTGGACGCTATTATCCAGCCCGCGTCATGGAAGAAGTGCCGCAAATCTTCTTGCAAGAAACGATTCAGGCAGTTGGCACTTATATTGTTGAAGAACAATTTACTCCGGCCTATGCTGGCGATAGCCCTGTGCTGGCCGATTTACAAGAGGGCTTGCCAAGCCTGTTGGGCTATAACGGCACAGTCGAAAAAGATAACGCTCAAGTTATTTTGACTGCCAGCGATGGCTCACCTATTTTGGCCCAATGGCAATATGGGCTTGGTCGGAGCATCGCTTGGACGAGCGATCTCAAGGGTAAATGGGCCAGCAATTGGGTCACATGGGAAGAATTTCCGCGCTTTACGGCACAGTTGGTTGGCTGGCTCTTGCCACGGATCAGCAACGATAACGTCAGCGGTGAGGCCTCATTGATTGGCAGCGACGTGCAAATTGATATTGTTGCCAACGATGACCAGGGCAATCCGCAAACTGCGATGAACGTCAATGCTCGTTTGGTCGGGCCAACTGGCGAGGCGATTGATGCAACTCTGGCCGAAGTTGGGCCTGGTCAATATCGCGCACGGGTGGCTAGCCCAATTGCTGGTACCTATTTGATTCAGGTAATCGGCAATGATGCCAATGGCAAGCCAGCCTTTGCCCGAACCTTGGGCTTGATTGTGCCCTACTCACCAGAATATCGCCAAGGTCAATCCAACCCTGAATTGCTGAGCACTTTGGCCAAAGCCACTGCTGGTCGCAGCTTGAGCCAACCAATGCAGGCGTTTGATCATACGCTGGATGCGGTGCGTCGGGCTACGCCAATTGATTTAGGCTTGTTGTTTGCAGCGCTGGTGTTGCTGTTGCTTGATGTAGCAATTCGCCGCCTCAACTTGCGCCGCAAAGATTTTGCCGCTTTGCAAGCAGCGCGTAAAGAGCGCCAAACGATTGCTGCCGCACCAACTGCCACAATGAGCAGCTTGCAGGGAGCCAAGGGTCGTGCTCGCCAGCAAATGTTCAGTGATAAGAGCGAGCGCGAAGTCAAGCCTAAAGAAAACCCAGCAACTACGCCATTACCAAGTACACCAAGTAATCCAACCAAAGCTGTTGATGAGGCCGAAGATCCACTCGAACGACTACGCGCTGCCAAAAACCGTGCCCGCAGGCAATAGGCTTTTGATCCACGAAGGGCACGAAGAGACGAGGGGTCAGGGATTAGGGGTCAGTTTGGAATTGCGAAGCGCACGAAGGACGTGGCTATAGGCTTTTGGCATTTGGCTAGCGGAATCATTACGATTTTACAAAACGTTCTGATAGCCGCTAGCCATAGTTCCTCTGCGCCTCTGCGTTAAACGGACTTGAAGGCATCGTATGAACTGACCGCCTATCCCAAGCCCCTGACCCCTAGCCTCTATGTTCTATGTTCTTAACTAAATAAACAGGTTGCTCCTCCTCAATCTCAAAGCCGCAGGCCTGATAAAAACTTGTGGCTTCGGGATTATCGGCTAGCACCCAAACTGCGCTTATGTCCCGTTCGCTCATCCATGCTTGCATGGTTTGCAACAGAGCTTGGCCGATGCCTTTACGTCGCCACTGATGATGTACGCCAATTTCATACAGCAAGACCTCGCTACCCTCGCCTGAGCGCAACGGCACAACCACACAATACAAAAAGCCCGTAATCAATTCAGCCTCACGCGCGACCCAATATAGCACCGCTGGATTAGCCAAAAATTGGCGTGCCGCTTGATCATCAAGCGCGGTCAGTGGCTCATCAGTTTCAGGCTCAAGCCCAAAAGCTGCATCATCGAGGGCCAATTGTTGAATAAGCGCTTCGTCGCCAACCCCAAGCCGGTCAATTGTGATTGCCATAATTCAAACTCCTTTCGTGATTGTGAGGCAAGTCTAGGCTTAGCGTTCAGGATTTTTGAGAAAACGTAATGGCCCACTCATTCTGCCCCGCCCATAGACATCAGCAAAGTAATAGCCGTTACTATTTGGCTCCCAAGCATTGCTACAAATCTCAGGGTAATTATTGGAGTATGAAACAACTAAATCCCCCACTGGCGATTTGCCAATTGCTGAACGGAAAATTTGGCCTGAGTGAGCGACATATTGTTGATCTGGTGACTTTACATATGGTTCGCGATAATCTGACATTAGGAGCGACTCCCACCTAGCCGTAGTTTGCTGATCATCAGGCAGTTCGGCTTTTGTCACCTCTCCTGTGGTTAAGTTAACGAGCCAGTATGGATCTACTAAAACAATATCTTGCGTCGAATCATTGATCCAACCCAATTCGTTACTATAGGCATCGATTCCATAGCTATTAGCAGGATACTCAACTTCGTCGCCAGTCTTTAAATTATAGATTTTCTGTGTTCCCACCCCGTCGTTAAATGCCGTTGCTAAAACAAAGTTACGAGCTGGCGAAATACTACAATCACCGATTGGTTCATCAACAATAATTGGCGCAACCCGCGCATTTTCAGGAGTATCTCGGTCAAATATACGATTAATTGCAAAAGCCACAACGCCGATTGCCAAACTGCAACTGACTATAACTCCCAACAACGTCCACAAAATAACTTTAAGCCAATAAGGCATGATCTACTTCCTCTCTGCTTGTTAAATAATGCAATTAATTGCTACTTGACTCTGCCACTGTGATAGGGTGTAGCATCAACGACATCGGATTTACAAGGATGGTTGCTATGTTCAAGATTGGTGAATTTTCGCGTTTGGCTCAAGTTTCGGTGCGGATGCTACGCCATTACGACAAATTAGGCTTGCTCATTCCCAATCAAATCGATCAATGGACTGGCTATCGCTACTATTCAGTTGAGCAATTGCCACGGCTGCATCGAATTGTGGCACTCAATGGCTTGGGGCTAAGTCTCCAACAAATTGGCGAATTATTGAACCACGATGATCTTTCGGCTGATCAACTACGCGGTATGTTGCGCTTGCAAGAATCACGCTTAACCGCAGAACTCGCCAAGAAACAAGCTCAACTAGCCGAAGTCAGCGCTCGCTTGGCTCAAATTGAACATGAACAGGAGCCATGGCCCTACGCCATGATGCTCAAATCGACCGATGCGCAACCAGTCGCCAGTATGCGAGCGATTGTACCAAGCCTTGATCAAATGGGCTACTACTGTCACCGACTTTATGCATCGCTGTATCAACAAGTGCACCAGCATCGCATCCCAATCCTTGCCCAAGAAATTACGATCTATCACAACGAGGAGTTTAGCGAAACCGAGGTTGAAGTCGAGGTATCCGTCAGTTTGGCCGAGCATAATTTGGCTCAATTGCCCGATAGCAACATCAAGTTTCAAACCCTGTCCAGCCTCGAACTGGCGGCGACCCTCGCTTTCGAAGGTAGTTTTAGTGAAATTCACGCTGCTGCTTTGGCGTTGCTGGGCTGGGTTGGCTTGCACAATTATCAAATGGTTGGGCCGCTGCGCGAATTTCATCGTTCAGGGCCAGCCCACAATCCACAAGGCGGCATTCAAGAGCCAGCAATAATCGAACTGCAATTACCAATCAAACCACGTGTTAACGAAAGGAATTAAGATGATCGCCACCAAAACCTATCCTACGACCAACCAAGCTGCACGTAGCACGACCAGCACCTATCGCTGGGCGGCTGGCCTGCTATTCGCCCAATTTAGTGTCTTTCTGGTTGCCTTTTTGGTGCTGAGCAGCGCAATCGATTGGCCTGCTAGCCTCGATAACCCAGCCTCACAATCGTTGCCCTTGATTTTACAAGAACGCTCGTCAGTTGCACTCGGCTATACGGCCTATTTTCTTTCGGCAACCATGCTGATTCCGATCGCTTTGTTGCTTTGGCAAATTCTGGCCAGCCAAAGTGCCTTGATGCGAGTGACTGCTGGCTTGGGTATGCTGGCGGGCTTTGCTAAATTGCTAGGGATTGGGCGCTGGCTGTTGATGATGCCAACCCTGGCCGAACAATATAGCGCCACCAGCGATCCCAACCTACGCGCCACCATCGAAGTGATTTATACAAGTTTCAATAATTATGCTGGCGGTGTTGGCGAACAAATTGGGGTGGCTTTGTTTGGCGGTTTATGGACGGCTGGCGTAGCCTTGACGATTCTGCGCCAAGCAACATTGCCGCGCTGGCTTGGCTATAGCGGGCTGATTGCCGCGGCCAGTGTATTGGTTTCGCTGATCGAAGTCTACAATATTAGTGCTGGACCAATGTTGACGGTCAGTGGCAGCCTCTGGCAACTTTGGCTGATTACGCTTGGTGGGATATTGTTACGCCATAAACCTCAAGCCTAAACTTATTCTTACAACTGTTATTAAGGAAATTGATGGTATAGTCCTCACCCCCTAGCCCCCTCTCCCGCCGAGCGAGCGAGGGGGAACCCTCCTAGCATGAAACTTGGAACGCCCCTACTTGCCGTGGGCAAGAATGAAGGATGAGGGACTGCACTTATTTCATCCTTCATCCTTCGCCAACTCTGCGCCTCTGCGTTAAAACTTCCTAACCCCTGATCCCTAACTCCTGGCCCCTGATCCCGCGTCCCTCACCCAACCTTTGCTATTTACCAATGACAATGGTATCTTTTGAGGCGATATTGGCAACTTTATGAATTGGAACCAGGCCATGCATTTTGCTGAACTTGCCAGCGTGCACTATCAAACTCCAACGCTCTTAACTATTGGCAAATTTGATGGCGTGCATCAAGCCCATCAACAACTCCTGCGCCGCTTGGTCGAACGCGCTCGCCAGCACAATTGCCATAGCGCGGTCTTGACCTTTGATCCGCATCCTGATGAGATTTTGCGGCCTGAGCGTGAGATTCGCTACCTGACCACAATCAACGAGCGAGCAGCATTAATGCAAGAGCTAGGCATCGATTTGTTGGCAGTATTGCCGTTCACCCATGACACCTCGCAACTTAGCCCCAAGGCCTTTTTACAATTGCTGTTGAATCATGTGCCAGTCCGTGAATTGTGGGTTGGACCAGATTTTAAGCTGGGCCATCGCGGCATGGGCACAATTCCGGTGTTACACGATTTAGGCCAAGAGTTGGGCTTTACGGTCGAGCCAATTCCTTATTGGACGCTTGATGGCGAGATTGTTAGTTCAACTGCGATTCGCAGCTGCTTAGCTGCTGGCGATGTCCAAACTGCCAATCACTATCTTGGGCGGGCATTTAGCTTACAAGGCACGGTTGTGCCTGGCGATCAACGTGGGCGCAAGATTGGCTTTCCAACCGCCAATGTGCAAATTGCCAGCAACCATATGCTGCCTGCCGATGGGGTCTATGTTTGCAAGGTTCAGTTGCTTGACGACCGCCGTAGTTTTGGCGCTGTGACCAACATCGGTGTGCGGCCAACCTTTGGCGTGCTTGGCCGCGCAGTTGAAGCCCATCTTTTCGATTTCAACGAAGATATTTATGGTCGACCGTTGCGAATTAGCTTTTTACAGCATATTCGCGGCGAACAAAAATTTGCTGGTATCGAACAATTGGTGGCCCAGATTGGCCGTGATGCCCAATTTGCGCGTGAATGGTTGGCCAAGCCCTAAAAAACTAACCCCTTTTTTAGAATTCAAAACATGTGTGCGAATTTCTAAAAAAAGGGGTTGACTTCTACCGAGCGCGAGAGTATAATGGCCGCAAGTTTAAACCTCGTACTGTCTCTTGACACCTCTAATCATTGGTGCTATAATCTCCTTTTGCAAAAATAGCTTTTCGTAGTGTTTGGACGAGGCTTTCGATCCACGCCAAGAACTTAAACCAATACCACGCCATTGGGCGTATTTTTCGTTGCGCTGCCGCCAAAAGCAGTCAAACTCGCAGCCGGACAACCACAAGTCGCATTTTTGACTACGGGTGTTTGGAGGTGAGCATTTTGTGCTTTTGCGGGGCTAGGGAGCGAAGCTGATGCCGCAAGTTCAGTCAACTGTTATCCTGCCACCGCTGATCACGTCCAGTATCTTCCGCGATGACCAAGGTCGTGCGATGATCGCATCACGTCGGAGTTTTGCTCGCATTACCGATGCGATTGAATTACCGAAGTTGATCGAAACCCAGATCGATTCGTTTCGCTGGTTTCAACGTGAGGGGCTACGTGAGTTGTTCGATGAAATTAATCCCATCGACGATTTCACGGGCAAAAACCTAGAGCTTTCGTTTAGCGATTATGAGTTCGGCGAACCCCGCTATAACGAATTTGAGTGCCGTGAACGTGATATGACCTACGCCGCACCCCTGCGGGTTCGCGTGCGTTTGAAGGTCAAAACTACCGGTGAAATCAAGGAAAGCGATATCTTCCTTGGTGACTTCCCATTGATGACCAATAATGGTACGTTTGTGATCAACGGCGCAGAACGGGTTGTTGTGTCGCAGTTGATTCGCTCACCTGGCGTGTATTTCAAGGAAGAAAAAGAGCCAACCAGCGGTCGTTCGCTCCACAGTGCTAAGTTGATCCCCAACCGTGGTGCTTGGCTGGAGTTTGAAACGAATAAGCGCGATGTGCTCTCAGTCAAGGTTGACCGCAAACGTAAGTTGCCAGTCACAATCTTGATTCGCGCTGTGCTGGGCTTGTTCGGCGATAAACCGCTTGATCAATGTGGCCTCAATGAAGACGTTATCGCCTTATTCGCAAATGTCGATGTTAACCGCGACCACCAATATATCGCTTCAACCTTGGATAAAGATCCATCAACCAATGCCAAAGAAGCGATTATGGAATTGTACAAGCGCTTGCGCCCAGGCGATCCAGCAACCGTTGATAACGCTCGTTCGTTATTGGAAACCTTGCTGTTCAACGCCCGCCGCTACGACTTGGGCAAAGTCGGTCGCTATAAATTAAATCGCAATCTCTGGGAAAAAAGCCGCCTCTTCGAAGGCCAAGAAATTCCCAGCCTGACCATGCGCGTGCTCAGCAAAGCCGATTTGTTCAAAATTGTCGAGCGCTTGATCGATCTCAATAATGGGATTGGCAACCCCGATGATATTGACCATCTCGGTAACCGCCGCGTGCGTACCGTTGGCGAATTGATTCAAACCCAATTCCGCGTCGGTTTGCTGCGCATGGAACGGGTGATCAAAGAACGCATGTCGTTGCAAGAACCTGAAGCTGCAACTCCCAATGGCTTGATCAATATCCGGCCTGTGGTTGCTGCTATGCGTGAGTTCTTCGGCGGTTCGCAACTTTCGCAGTTCATGGATCAAACCAATCCATTGGCTGAGTTGACCCACAAACGCCGCCTTTCAGCGCTTGGCCCTGGTGGTCTGAGCCGTGATCGCGCAGGCTTTGAAGTTCGCGACGTTCACCACTCGCACTATGGCCGGATCTGCCCGGTTGAAACGCCTGAAGGTCCAAACATCGGTCTGATTGGTACGATGTCAACCTTTGCGCGGGTTAACGAAATGGGCTTCCTTGAAACGCCCTATCGCCGCGTTTATCGCGAAGTTGATAATGCTCCGCTCTGGCTTGAACGTGGCATGACTACCCGCGATGTACGGCACCTCAGCACTGGCGAGTTGATCGCCCGCGCTGGCGCACGGGTCGATGCTGAGTTAGCTAAGATCATTGCCATTGGCGTGCTCAACGGTCAATTGCTGCGCGAAGATATTGTCAACCCAGCTACTGGCGATTTGATTGCCGAAGCTGGCTCAGAAATTGACCGCGCCTTGGCAACCAAAATTGCCGATTTGCCCTTACGGGCAATCAAGATTCACCCAGTTGTGACCAATGAAACCGACTATTTGCCCGCCGATGAAGAAGATAAGTTCATCATTGCCCAAGCTAACGCTTTGCTCGACGAACGCTTCCGCTTTATCGACCCAACGGTTTCATGCCGCCATGCTGAAGATTTTGTCCAAGCTCCAATCGCCTCGGTCGATTATATGGACGTTTCGCCCAAGCAGGTGGTCAGTGTTTCAACTGCGTTGATTCCGTTCTTGGAACACGACGATGCAAACCGCGCCTTGATGGGTTCGAACATGCAGCGCCAAGCTGTGCCATTGTTGCGCCCTGATGCGCCAATTATTGGCACTGGCATGGAGCACAAAGCCGCCCGCGACTCAGGTCAGGTGGTAGTGGCTCGTGCCGATGGCGTGGTGCTTTCATCGAATAGCGAACGCATTCTAGTTCGCGAAAATGATGGCACTGAACGTACCTACCCATTGCTCAAGTTCTTGCGCTCGAACCAAGATACCTGTATCAACCAACGCCCAAGCGTCTTTATTGGCGATAAAATTCGGGCTGGCGAGGTAATCGCCGATAGTTCTTCGACCCAAAATGGCGAGCTTGCGCTTGGCCAAAATATTCTCGTGGCCTACATGCCTTGGGAAGGTGGGAACTTCGAAGATGCGATTTTGGTCAGCGAACGCTTGGTGCGCGAAGATATTTTCACCTCGATTCACATTGAAAAATATGAAGTCGAGGCTCGCGATACCAAACTTGGCCCCGAAGAAATTACCCGCGATATTCCTAACGTCGGCCAAGATAGCCTTAAAAACTTGGACGAGCGCGGGATTATCTATGTTGGTGCTGATGTTCAGCCAAACGATATTTTGGTTGGCAAAATCACACCTAAGGGCGAAACTGACCTGACCGCTGAAGAACGGCTCTTGCGGGCTATCTTCGGTGAAAAGGCCCGCGAAGTGAAAGATAGTAGCTTGCGCGTACCAAACGGGGTCAAAGGTAAAGTCATTGATGTCAAGGTCTTTACTCGCGACGAAACGACTGAAATGCCTGTCGGTGTCAATCAAACGGTGCGGGTGATGCTCTGTCAAAAGCGCAAAATCAGCCCAGGCGATAAGATGGCCGGTCGTCACGGCAACAAAGGCGTGGTCAGCCGCGTGCTGCCAATCGAAGATATGCCATTCTTACCCGATGGCACGCCTGTCGATATCGTCTTGAATCCGTTGGCTGTGCCAAGCCGCATGAACATCGGCCAGATTTTGGAAACCCACTTGGGTTGGGCAGCCTCACGCTTGGGCTTCCGCATTGCTACGCCAGTCTTCGACGGCGCACGCGATGAGGATATTATCAAAGCTCTTGCTGAATCAGGCCTGCCATCTGATGCCAAGATCGATCTCTACGATGGGCGTACTGGCGAGAAATTCGATAATCCAGTGACCGTCGGTTACAAATATATGCTCAAGTTGGCGCACTTGGTGGAAGATAAGATCCACGCTCGCTCAACTGGCCCTTACAGCTTGGTGACCCAACAGCCACTCGGCGGTAAGGCTCAGTTCGGTGGTCAGCGCTTTGGTGAAATGGAAGTTTGGGCGCTCGAAGCGTATGGCGCTGCTTACATTCTCCAAGAAATGCTCACGGTCAAGTCCGACGACGTGGTTGGTCGGGTCAAAACGTATGAGGCGATCGTCAAGGGCGATCCAATCAACGAAGCCGGCGTGCCCGAATCGTTCAAGGTCTTGATCAAAGAGTTGCAATCGCTTGGTCTGTCGGTCGATGTGTTGACCGCTGATGAACGCCCGGTTGAGCTAACCGATAGCGAAGCCGATGACTTAATCTCACTCGACGGCATCAACCTGTCGGGGATGGAAAAAGGCGAACTCTAAACTTCGGTTGCGATCCATTGCTCTCGCGGTAGTTCCCAATGACGTGAACTACCGCCTCTCTATCGCACGGTGCTAACCATGGCTCGACCTGCTGCTAACAATCCTTTCTTTCGCACATGGTCACCAACCATGGCCTATGTTCTAGGCTATTGGTGGGCCGATGGATATATGCGGATTCATCCCAATACTGGTGCTCATCTTATTGAAATTGCCAGCGTTGATGTGGAACACTTACAAGTAATTGCCGATGCTATGGGTGCAACAGCGGCTTTACGTCAAGTACGTAAAGAATCAACTTGTCACGAAATGGTAATTTGCAATCAAGGCTTGTATCACGATCTACTCGATCTTGGGGGAATTCCAAATAAATCGCATGTTATAGGCTTTCCTAATGTACCAACCGAATATCTCGTGGATTTTATTCGTGGGTTTATTGATGGTGACGGTACCTTAGTTTGGAATGGAGATCGGCCTGTTATTCAAATTTATTCTGGTTCTCAGCAGTTACTGCTTGAAACAGGTAAATATATTGAATTAATGACTGGTATTCCAGCACCAAATATTAGCCATAATCGCAATAATTATTACATCAAGTGGAGCACAATTCGTGCTAAGTGTTTAGCAATTTGGTTGTATCGTAATAATAATAGCCTGATGCTAGCACGAAAGGCTGCAATCGCGCAGCAATTTGAGCAATGGCAACCAAAGAAGTCGCCTGAGCGGGGAACAATTACCGAGAAGATGCGCTTGCATTTTGCAAACTATCTTCCTTAACCGAGGAGCGTTCAACCATGCTCGAAATCAATGAATTCAATGCAATTCGTATCAGTCTCGCTTCACCAGAAGATATCCTGAGCTGGTCGCACGGTGAAGTAACCAAACCCGAGACGATTAATTATAGAACTCTGCGTCCTGAACGCGATGGCTTGTTCTGCGAAAAAATCTTCGGACCTACGCGCGATTGGGAATGTTACTGCGGGAAGTACAAACGTGTGCGTTATAAAGGCATTGTATGCGATAAATGTGGCGTAGAAGTCACGCGATCCAAAGTGCGACGCGATCGCATGGGTCATATCAAACTTGCCTCACCTGTATCGCATATTTGGTTTGTTAAAGGCACACCATCGCGTTTGGGTTTACTTTTAGATATTTCGCCACGTAATCTTGAGCGGGTGCTTTATTTTGCCTCGTATATTATCACCGATGTCGATGATCTGGCATTGGGCAATGTACGTGAGCAAATGAAGACCGACTTTGGCGTGCGGCGCAAAGATCTCGAAGAAAAAATTATTGAACAACGTGGCGAAAAGGCAACCCGTTTAAGCAAAGACCTTGCGGCGATGGATAATGCCATGGAAGGCACGTTGGAGCGCACCCACGAACAATTTGCGCGACAACGCCAAGAAATCGAAGATGAAGCCAACACCTTGCGTGAACACTTGGAAGAACTGATCGGCATCGACGCACTAGCCGATGAAGATATTGTGTATCGAGGCACAGTGCTGCTCGAAGAAAACGAGCCAGTGCGCGAACGCAGCTTGGAACAACTCGAACAACTGATCGATCAAGAGCGTGAAAAGCTCGAACAACGCCGCGAATACGAAATCGAAAACGTGCGCTTGTTGGCTGATGGCGAGCGTGATCAACGCCAATCGGTGGCCGACGCTGAACAAGAACGGCTAACCACAGCATTGATCAAACAGCTTGAAGATCTCAATAAAGAAGAAAAAGACAAGCTTGATCGCTTGGATGATATTCAATTGCACCGGATCATTTCGGAAAACGAATATCGAATTCTGCGTGATCTAGCGCCCTACACCTTCAAGGCCGATATGGGTGCTGGTGCGGTGCGCGACATCGTATCGATGGTTGATCTCGACGAATTGTCGAATCAAATGCAAGCCGAAGTCCAAAGCTCATCAGGCCAACGCCGCAAAAAAGCCACCAAACGGCTGCGCGTGGTTGAAGCATTCCGCAAGAGCGGCAATCGTCCTGAATGGATGATTATGACCGTCTTGCCAGTGATTCCACCCGATTTGCGCCCGATGGTCCAGCTTGATGGCGGTCGGTTTGCGACCTCCGACTTGAACGACCTGTATCGACGGGTGATCAACCGCAACAATCGTCTCAAGCGCTTGATGGAGTTGAACGCTCCTGAAATCATCGTGCGCAACGAAAAACGCATGTTGCAAGAAGCGGTTGATGCCTTGATCGACAACGGTCGCCGTGGCCGCCCAGTTAGTGGTAAAGGCAAGCATCGCCTCAAGAGCCTGAGCGATATGCTCAAAGGCAAGCAAGGCCGCTTCCGCCAAAACCTCTTGGGTAAGCGGGTTGACTACTCAGGCCGTTCGGTGATTGTGGTCGGGCCAACTCTGCAATTGCACCAATGTGGTTTGCCCAAGAAAATGGCCTTGGAATTGTTCAAGCCATTCGTCATGCGCCGCTTGGTCGATAAAGGCTTTGCCCATAACATCAAATCAGCCAAGCGCTTCGTTGAGCGGGTTCGTCCCGAAGTGTGGGATGTGCTCGAAGAAGTCATCAAAGACTACTTGGTATTGCTGAACCGTGCGCCTTCGCTGCACCGTTTGTCAATTCAAGCCTTTGAAGCCAAGTTGATTGAAGGCTCGGCAATTCAATTGCACCCCTTGGTGTGTGCCGCATTCAACGCCGACTTTGACGGCGACCAAATGGCCGTGCACGTACCGTTGTCGCGCAAAGCCCAAGAAGAAGCGCGTCGCCGCATGATTTCAACCTACAACCTATTGTCACCGGCAACTGGCGACCCAATTATTACGCCATCGCAAGACATCGTGTTGGGTTGTTTCTATCTGACCCAAGTTCGACCTGGGGCTAAGGGTGGCGGCAAGCGCTTTGGGTCAATTGACGAAGCCTTGTTGGCCTACACCAATGGTGTGGTGCATATTCAAGCGCCTGTTTGGATTGTGATCGAAGATTACATTCTGCCAGGCAGCGATTTGCGTGAAAAGGAATTGCCATCGTTAGATGGCGTTACGCCACGGGTTTTGATCGAAACCAGCGTTGGGCGGATCATCTTCAACAACGCCTTGCGCTATCAAGGTGAGCCAAAAGCTGGCGAAAACGGCTATCGCTCACCATTGCACTATCGCAACTTCTTGGTTGGTAAATCGGGCTTGAAAGCCTTGATCGCCGACTGTTATCGCTTCCACTCACAGCGTGAGAACATCATTGCCGATGTGTATCAAGAATTAATTGAACGCTTTGGCCCTGAAACCTCGGAAGAATCGCTGTTGCGCTTCTATGCCTCAGAACGAACGGCGCGTTTGGCCGACCGGATCAAGGCTTTGGGCTTCAAGCACGCCACCTTGGGCGGGATGACCTTCTCGGCTTCGGACGTAGAAGTGCCTGATACCAAAGATGCAATTGTGCAAGAAACCTACAAGAAGGTGCAAGACATCGAAAAGATGCAACGTCGTGGTTTGATCACTGACGACGAGCGCTATCGTGAAGTGGTTTCGGCGTGGCTCGATGCTACCAACCAAATCAAGGTTGAAGTCCAACGCTCATTGAATCCATTCGGGCCAGTTTCGATGATGTCAACCTCGGGTGCGCGTGGTAACGTCGAGCAAATTCGCCAGATGGCGGGGATGCGGGGCTTGACCACCGACCCAACCGGACGGATTATCGAATTGCCGATTACCGCCAACTTCCGCGAAGGCTTGAGCGTTATCGAGTACTTCATCTCGACCCACGGTGGTCGGAAAGGTTTGGCTGACACCGCCTTGCGGACAGCCGACGCTGGTTATTTGACCCGCCGTTTGGTGGACGTGGCCCAAGATGTGATCGTGACGATCGAAGATTGTGGCACAACCGAAGGTATGTGGATTCGCACCAGCCGCGATATTTTGGCCTCGGTTGAGGATCGGATTATTGGTCGCGTGACGGTGGCTCCGGTCACTAATCCAGTCACTGGCGAAGTAATTTTCGATACCGATAGCGAAATCTTAGAAGACGATGGCAAACACATTGCCAATGTGCTGAAATCGTTGGATAAAGAAGCGCAGGCTGAATTTGGCATCTATGTCCGTTCAGTATTGACCTGTAACGCTGGATATGGCATTTGTCGCAAGTGCTATGGCCGCAACCTTGCCACAGGCAAGATGGTCGAAATTGGCGAAGCTGTCGGGATTATCGCAGCTCAATCGATTGGTGAGCCAGGAACGCAGCTGACCCTGCGGACATTCCACACTGGTGGTGTGGCAACCGATACCGACATCACCCAAGGTTTGCCACGGGTGCAAGAAATCTTCGAAGCGCGGATTCCGAAAGGGAAAGCGGTACTGGCCCAGATTGCTGGCCGCGTCCAGATTGTGCGCGAAGAAGAAGGCATTCGGCGCTTGCGCATCGTCTCTGAGGAAGTCTATACCGACGAGCAAATGCTTCCCAAAGATTACCGCGTGGTGGTCAAAAATGGTGATGCTGTCGAAATTGGCAACCTCTTGGCCGAAAGCAATGTTGATGGTGATGGTCGTGCCCCATTGGTCGCAGGCTTAGCTGGCAACGTTTATGTTGACGATGATCGCTTGGTGATTCAAGCCAAAGACATCGAAGAACATGAAGAAGTGATTGCCCACGCTGCCCGTTTGCGGGTCAAAGATGGCGATTTGGTGCAAGTTGGCCAGCAAATGACCGAAGGCTCGTCTGATCCCCAAGAAATGCTGCAATTGCGTGGTCGCGAAGCAGTCCAAGAATACCTGACCAACGAAGCCCAAAAGGTCTATCGTTCGCAAGGTGTGGGGATCAACGATAAGCATATTGAAGTGATTGTGCGTCAAATGTTGCGTCGGGTACGCATCGAAGAGCCAGGTGATACCGAACTCTTGCCAGGCGAATTGGTCGAACTCAACGAACTCAATCGGATCAATGCTTCGATTGTGAGCCAAGGTGGTGACCCAGCGTTGGCAGTGCCAGTGCTCTTGGGGATCACCAAGGCCTCGTTGTCAACCGACTCGTTCTTGTCGGCGGCCTCGTTCCAAGAAACCACGCGTGTGTTGACCGAAGCAGCCGTCAACGGCAAAATCGACTACCTGCGTGGCTTGAAAGAAAATGTGGTTATCGGCAAGCTGATTCCAGCTGGTACGGGGATGGAGCAACGACGCAAATTGGCCGAAGAAGCCGCCTTGCGCGTCGCCCAAATCACCAGTGCACCAGCTGATCGCGAAACACCTGCGGCAACTCCAGCGCCAGCGGTGATGAGCGAACCCAAGCCAGCGCCACCACGTTCATTCGACGAAGCCTTAACTGCTGTCTCCAACATCGACAGCGGTAATGGGCCAAAGGATGACTTGTTTGCCCAAGCTATGGCGCGTTTGCAAGCTGAAGAAGGCCGCAAACCAACCTTGAGCGAACTCTTAGGCACTGACGCAGACGAAGAAAACATCTAAGCAATAGCCCAAAAGTTCAATCAATAAAACACCGTTGGAGTCATTCCAACGGTGTTTTTGTGCTATTCCCCCAACCAGCGATCGCCTAGTACACTAAAACTCTTGCTAACTAGCTGCGTATCTAGCGCACAGCAATGCAGCGAAAGGAGCCAGCCCATGTTTGATTCATGGCGCAGTCTTGGGTTTCACTTGGCGGCAGGGTTTTACAACAGCGTTTTGTGCGTGGTTATTGGCGGAATTTTAGGGTTTCTCACGCCGCCGCCATGGTCATTTGCCCTGCTTGGCATCGCTTGGCTGGGCATCAGTGCGTATTGGGCTGGCTATACCGACAGTCGCATCAGCAATGGTTTTGCTGGCATGATCATCATCTGGCATGTGATTATTTTGATGTTTGCAGGCATGGGCTGGCGCTATATGCGCTACACCTATGGCAAAGAAACCATCAACAACATTACTGCTGCCGAAATCCCCTATTATCCAAACGCAGCAATCTTTTACTTCAATGATGCTGTGGTACAAACCAAATATGCCACAGTTCACAAAGTTGCCAGCAAAGATCGCAAAAGCTCGCGGGTAACCTATAGCTACTACAGTCTTGCGCCACTGACCAACAGCGATTGGCAATATGGCGATCCTGTGCCTGCTTGGGCGGCCTGCAACGCCGATTACACGATCGCTTGCTACGATTGGGATGACCCAATTCTGAATGGCGCGTTGCCCGAAGAACTGTACCTCGATAAATATACCGTTGCCAAACGTACCAACCTCGCCAAATACGATTATGCAGAGCTAAACAACGCCCCAATGCTTGAAGTTGGGGCAGGCTCGAATAGCTTCAATACCGCCAAACGTTGGCAGTGGCTGTTTGTGTGGATCATCATGGTTTTGGTCTGGGCCGTACCAATCAGCTTAACTGGCTGTGTGCGATTTACATGGCGTTGGTTGCGCAATAGATAAGGAACAAGCGATGAAAATTCAATGGCTAAACTTTGGGCGAACGCTGATAGTAGGGATACTTTTTGGTTTGTGGTGTGCGGTGCTTGGGGGAGCAATTGGTTTTTGGCTGGGCGAACCGGCACTCTATCCAGTTAATGTCTTTGCAGGGCTTATAAGCATCGGATTATTTGTACTATTAACTCATCGTTGGTTTAATCATAAATGGTTGGGAGCGATCTGTTTGTTGAATATTGGCACGATGATTGGTACAGGAATTGGTACAAGCCAAGAGCGTTTGTATTACGGTCAGGTTCAAATTGACAACATTCAAGCTGAGCAAATCAGCCAACATCCCGAAGCCATGATCTTCACGTTGGAGCAAGCAGTTGTGCAACGTGAATATGGTGTAACCTTTGCTTACACTACCAGCGATGCTCGCCGCTCAAGCACAACATCGCATGCTATTAGCGTTGCGCCGCTGACTAGCCCCAATTGGCAGCCCGACCAGCCAGTTCCGGCATGGGCCGTCTGTGGTGGCTATTTCGAGTATCAATGTGAAGAGTGGAAGCAACCAATCAAAGCAGCGCTGATCTCAAAACCAACCAATCAAAATCCGCAACAAACGGCGATTACCAAAAACCTTGAAACTCATGGCTATACCGCGATCGAAAATGCCCCGCGTCTGTATGTTGGCAGCAGCGTTGAGAGCTTGATGGCCGACCACCGCTTTATTTGGCGGTCTACATGGTTGTTCGTTAATGGGATATGGGCTGGGCCATTTTTTATCTTTGTGGGCGCTGAGCTACTGTGGAATACGCTTAAACAATTATTTACAAAAAAGCCAAGCTAGCATTGGCAATAGCTTGGCTGATTTTGAATTAACGAATTGGTTCAACAATGACGGCACTACCATAGGCCAGCACTTCGGTTACGCCAGCGCTAATTTCGGTGGCATCGTAGCGCATCGCAATAATCGCATTTGCCCCAATTTCGGCGGCATGCAACGACATAATTTCGAATGCTTCAAGCCGGGCTTGCTCGCACAACTTCGACCAAATGGTGATATTGCCGCCGACCAAAGTTTGCAATGATGCGCCAATTGTGCCAAAAACCGAGCGCGAACGCACCACAATGCCGCGGACAATCCCGCGATTTTGCACAACCCGAAAGCCTGGCAAATCGAAGGTAGCCGAGATCATCCAGGGTGGCACGATTTGAACGGTTGGTGGTTGGGGTGGTTGAAGTGGTTGGGGTGATTGGGGTTGCATACTTACTCCTGCACAATCAAATCGACAGCAGCATTAAGATTTGCTACCAGCATAGCATGCTCAGGCAAATCGTGTTGGTGCTGTGCGCCGTAGCCAGTTGCCACCATAATTGCGGGAACACCCAAATTGATGCCTGCTTGCACATCAAGCAGCTTATCGCCAATCATCCATGAACGGCTAAGATCGATCGTGAATTCGGCTTGAGCTTGCTCGAACATACCCAAATTGGGTTTGCGGCAGGCACATTCACCTGTGACCTCAGGATGATGCGGGCAATAATACCAAGCATCAACATGGGCCTTGAAGGGCTGTAACAACTCGCTAATCCGTTGATGCACCAAATGCATATCTTCAGCGCGATAATAACCCCGAGCAATTCCCGATTGATTGGTCACGACCAAGACCAAAAATCCAGCTTGATTCAAACGGGCGATCGCTTGACCAACGGTTTGCTCAAGCTGAACCAATTCGGGCTGATGTAGATAATTAACTTCGACGTTGATCGTACCATCACGATCAATAAACACGGCTGGTTGGCTCATTTTCTATCTCAACTATAAAAATTCAATTAAAAAACGCAGAGATCATCACAATCTCTGCGCCATTGCGTCGATCAAGCTACTTATTTGGCAAACAAGGCTTGTTCAGTCAGGTCGCACAGCAAATGGCCGACGACCATCGAGATTTCCTGCACCAAATAAGGCAACTTGAATGGCACGACTAAGGCATGATCACACAACGGCAAAATCTTGCCGCCATCGCCACCAAGCAAGGCCAGAACCGGGTTGCCCAACTCGTGTGCTACTTCGGCGGCCTTGATCACATTGACCGAATTACCGCTGGTGGTCAGACAAACCAAAACATCGCCTGGGTTCATGTGGGCCTTGACTTGGCGCGAAAACACTTGATCATAGCCATAATCGTTACCCACGGCAGTTAAGGTTGAGGTATCGGTATGCAAGGCCAAGGCCGGAATTGGGCGGCGATCGATCAAATAGCGCCCGACAAATTCGGCAGCCAAGTGTTGAGCATCGGCGGCGCTGCCACCATTGCCACAAAAAATAGCCTTGTGGCCCTGTTGATAACATTCGATCAACACATTGGCCATAGTATTAATCGTTGCTGATTGTTCGGCCAAGACGCGCTCGGCCATCGCAATATGTTCACGAAAACTTTTTTCAATATAGGCGCTGTAATCAGCCACGGAAGCGACTCCTTTGATTTTAAAGCTCAAATACGCCAAGCATACCACAAAACCTTGCGTGGTGCAGATTAATCCAAATCAACGATTTGTTAAAAGTTTGGAGCAAATAAGCACAGCAGCAGTAATGCCCCAACCACAAAAAGTATTGAAAATACAAGAAACCGCGTCAACGGATCTTCCATTTCAGTGGTTTCTTGATAGGTGATCTGTTGGGGCGGTAGTTGTGGTTGCAAGATTTGCTTTGCTGAAAGCGCAGGCTTGGTGGCTTCCAGCAAAGCGATTGTTGCAACTGCTGGACGTTGGACAATCGTTGGTTGGCCGGCGCTGCTCAGGCTTGGCTGATTGTAGAAACCTTGTTGTAATTGCTGGATAAATTGATCAATACTGGCAGGTCGTTCATTTGCAGGCAAGGCCATGGCTTGGACTAAAACTGCTGCCATTGCAGGCGAAACCGCTGGATTTAAATTCACAGGATTGACCAACGGATCAGGTTGACCATTAATCAAGCTGCTAGCGCGGGTGAGTGCATCGGCTGGCTCGCAATTGGTCAGCAAATGATAGAGCGTTGCAGCAAAACTATAGACATCGCTGCGCTGATTGACCGGACTGGTGGCTTGAATTTGCTCTAAGGCGGCGTACGCCAAGGTGTAGGCCACGACACTTTGATTTGAAGAAGCCCATTGTTTGGCCAAGCCAAAATCCACCAAGATCAATTGGCCTTCGGGAGTGCGAATAATATTTTGTGGTTTAATATCGCGATGAATGACTGGCGGCGTTTGATGATGCAAATAGCTGAGGGCTGGAGCAAGTGCCTTGGCCCACGCCAGCACCACATCTGGCTCAAAGGCCGCCCCACGTTGCGCTAATAGGCTATCAAGATTCTCACCTTCGATCAAATCCATAATTAAAAAGGCAGCATCGCCAACCCGCTGCAAATCGTAGACCCGTGGCAACGATGGGTGGCGCAACCGTGCCAAAATTTGAGCTTCACGCTGCAAATTGCTTTGAAATATGGCATCCTGCCCACGAAAATATTTGATTGCAACCTGATGATTAAGCTGTTGATCGAAGGCGGCATAGACCGTGCCCATGCCACCTTGACCAATCAAGCGCAAAATTTGGTAGCGCCCAAGTAAAACTGAACCAACCCCTAAACTCATATTCTCTCTCCCTAACTGAGAAAACTAAATGCCCCTAATAAAATCAGCACAATCAAGATAAACACAACATTCATCACTTGGGTTGGATTTTCAAGCTCCTCATCATCCAGCATTGCATTCATACGACTATTGCTATCTTGTTGAGTCGTCATCCATTGTTGATTATTGAGTGGGCTAAATGGCTTAGGCTCCTCATATCTTTTCTCAAATTGTGGAACCAGCCATTGGCCAGGGTTCGCCTGTTCAAAAGGACTTTGCTGGAAAAATGAGCGCCGTGGTCGTGGCGGAGCTGCCGGAGTTGAAGCCGGAGCCGGACGTGGCTCGAAGCGCCGTGGTGTGGCATAACTCACCCCATCTGGCAACTGTGAATCAACCCGAATTGTTGGCTGCCCAGCACTGTTGGCCGCAACCAAGGGCACGCTTACTGTTGCTGATTGCGCTGCTTGCAACAACGCCACGACCGTCCTAATGCTAGCTGGACGAGCATCAGCGCGTAGAGCCAAACTATCCATGAGCACCCGATCAAGTGCTGGCGTAACTGCATTATTCAGACTGCTTGGCAAGGGCAATGGGTCAGGGTTGGCATAAATTTGGGCGCTGGCACGAGTCAATGCATCAACTGGCTCGCGATTGGTCAATAAATGATAGAGCGTTGCGCCAAATCCATAGACATCACTGCGTTGATCAAGCGTATTTGTGCCCTGAATCTGCTCCAACGAGGCATAGGGCAAGGTATAGGCAATCACGCTTTGCTGGCCAGTTGACCATTGTTTGGCCAAGCCAAAATCGAGCAAAATCAATTTGCCAGCAGGTGTGCGCATCACATTATGCGGCTTGATATCGCGGTGAATCACCGGTGGCGTTTGTTGATGCAGGTAACTCAATGGCTCGGCCAAGGTTGCTGCCCACGCCACCACCGTTGCAGGCTCGAAGCCGCTGCCGCGTTGGGTTAGCAACGTGCCAAGCGTTTCGCCCTCGATCAAATCCATAATCAAATAGGCATCGTCGTTATCGCGGCGAATATCATAGACGCGCGGCAAGGCGGGGTGTTGCAACCGCGCTAAAATTTGGGCTTCGCGGTCGAGGCTGGCATGTAAAGCAGGATCATGATTGCGAAAGTGTTTGATCGCTACAGGCGTATTCAATTGGCGATCAAATGCTGCATAGACGGCGCTCATACCGCCTTGGCCAATCGCCCGCACGATGTGATAACGCCCCAACAATTCGATTCCTGCTTGTAATAGCATACCTAACTCACAATCTCACGATAAAGTTCTTCAATCTGATCGAGCATGCGTTGCGGGCTGAATGTGCTGCTAGCGCGTTGACGACCGTTGGCCCCAAATTGCGCCCGCAAGCCTGGATTTTCCAACAGCACATTGATTGCCCGCGCCAGCGCCGCCGGATCGGCTGGTGGCACCACAAACCCAGTTTGGCTGTGGGCGTTGACAAAACTTGTGCCAGTGCCCAACTCAGTGCTGACAATTGGAATTCCAGCGGCTAACGCTTCGAGTTGCACAATCCCAAATGCTTCTGCGCGTAAATGGGATGGTAGCACAAATACATCGGCAGCGGCATAGTAATTTGGTAAGGCTTGATCCGGGACTTCGCCAGCCCATACAATACGTTCGCCAACATCCAAGCGTTGCGCCAAATCGCGCAAACGGGCTTCCTCAGGGCCAATGCCTACCAAGACCAATTTGGCGTTGGGGATTTTCGGCAAGGCTTCGAGCAAAAAGTGGAGGCCTTTGTAGTGGCGAAAGCGCCCAACAAACAACACCATGGGTGCTGCAACCTGCTCACGCAACGACTGAATCGCCGCATGATCAAGTTGATTGAAGCGCTCAGTATCGACGCTCAACGGAATTACGCGGCATTTGTCGGCATGGGGAGCCAACCACGGCGAGGTCTGAATATACTGCGGGCTAGCGGCGATAATCCGATCGGCAGCATTTAATGTGCGAGTGAGCAAAGGTCGATAGAGTTGCAGCAAACGGCGCTGGCGCACAATATCGCTCTGATAGGTAATCACCAATTTGGCCTTGCCCCGTCGCAGCCAATACAGCAAATCGCCAGGCGGAAAGGGGTGATGCAAATGAATAATATCGGCTGGTACGCGCCAACTTAATGGCAAACTCATCGGGCTAATTGGGGTTGAGGCTTTGCGCAACCATTGGGCTGCTTTGATGATCGCCACACCATTACGGCGCTCGATCTCGGTTTTGGGATAGGTATTGCTGACTGCCACCGTCACTTGATGGCCGCGCTCAGCCAAGCCCTCAGCCACAACTCGAATATGATTTTCCATGCCACCGAGCACTGGAAAATAATCTTTATAAACATGAAGAATGTGCATTGCTAGGGTGATACTCGCGCTCAAAGAATTGCTGTGAGCATTATAGAACATTGAGAAAAGGATGAAGGATGAAGGATGAAATGAGAAGTCGGGAGCTAGGGATCAGGAGTCAGGGAACAGAGACCAGCATTAAGCAAACTTCGTGGATCTTGGTGTCCTTCGTGGATCAAGCTTTAATCTAGGCTATGGGCTATCGGAAATTGGTTGGAATACCAAAAGCCAATAGCCTATAGTCTAGTGCCTGATTACCTTATGTGCTATTCGGGGATGATAAATTCTTGGCCGACGTGAATCACATCGGGGTTGGGGATGCGGTCGCGATTGGCTTGATAAATCCGTTTCCATTGCATTTCATCGCCATAAAAGCGCTGGGCAATTGCTCGCATGGTATCGCCTGGTCGCACAGTATACGTTCGTTGGGCTGGCAGTGGTGTGCTTGCATCGGGAATCACAAATTCTTGACCAACGCTAATCACATCGGGATTATTGCCGATGATCGCCCGATTGGCTTCATAAATTCGTCGCCATTGAGCAGCATCGCCATAGAAGCGGGCTGAAATTTTGCCCAAGGTATCGCCACCTTGAACCGTGTAGCGTTGTTCAGCAGCTTTTTCGGCTTCGGCTTTGGCAGCCTCAGCTTTGGCAGCTTCTTGGGCTTTAGCAGCTTCTTGAGCTTGACGCAGTGCATCAGCAACCGCATTGTTGGTCGCAGCCGATTGAGCTTCGGCCTTTTCGCGGGCTTCTTTGGCCGCCTCTTGAGCATCTTTGATCACATTCACTGCGTTGGATACTGATGACGAGGCCGCTTCTTCCTGCTTCTCTTGAATATCGTGCAAGCGCTCCATCATTTGGCCAATCACGTTACCAGGGGCTGGGCCAGTGGGCTTAGCTTCGGCACTTTCGCGGCTTTGCTCAATTGCATCCTTCATTTGATCAGCCAAATTACCAAACAAACCCTTCTTTTCCTTATCGGCCATGGTTCAACTCCTTTAGCAAGCGATTGTCACGCAGGCATATACAAGCATTATAGATGCCAACGGGCACAATGCAATGGTTGATCCTTGCGTTTGGTCTTGCAGATCAGGTATGCTTAAGCAACATTCCAAAGGCTGACCCGTACTACTCAACAGTAGTCAGTAGGAGCAAAACGCTATGTGGAAACGAATCAAAGACCTTATCCGCGCTTGGTTGCACGCCTTGTTTGATCGTGCCGAAAACCCCGTAACCATGGCCGATGAGTATATTCGTCAGCTTGAGGCTCAATATGGCGAGGCCAAACGAGCCACGGCTATGGCGATGGGGCAGGCCACGCGCATGGAACAAAAGCGCGACGAAAACCGTAAGCAAGCCGAGGATTGGGAACGCAAAGCAGTCAATGCGCTTGAACGTGGCGACGAAGAATTGGCTCGCTCAGCCTTGGAACGCAAGCGCCACTTCAGCGCCGCCGCCAGCGAATATGCGACCCAATCGGAAACCCAAAATGCCCAAGTCAAAGATTTCCGGAATTCGATCAGCCGTTTGGAACTACAAATTAATGAAGCTCGCGCCAAACGCGATTTGATCAAAGCCAAAACCAGCCGCGCCGATTCACAAGAGGCTGCCACTCGCGCCCTGCAAAATATGCAAGGTAGTGGCGAATTGGGCGATCGCTTAGGAACAATGGAAGAACGAATTGACGATCGCTTGTATAAAGCTGAAGCCATGGCCAAATTAGAAGGCGATTCACTCGAAAATAAATTCCGCAATTTGGAGCAAGAAACCTCGCTCGAATCGGAATTGGCGGCACTCAAAGCCAAAGTCAATCAAAGCTGAACCGTTAATTCGATTTGACATAAAACCCTCTGTTTATTAATAGTTGATAGCAGAGGGTTTTGATTTGATTATTGTTGCGTGCCAGTCAGCACATCAGCCACGCTCAACCAGCCAAATTTGGGAAACAGCTTGCCAACTTGGGTCGAAAACAGTAGTGAATCGCCCAAAACCACTTGGGGCGTGCCTTCGACTACCACCTCGCCTTCGCCTAACAGCACCACCCGTTGAGCACACAACGCCACAAATTCCACATCATGAGTTACTACGATGATCCCATGTTGTTCACTGGCTAAGCTTTGCAGAAAATTGGCTAATTGCTGTTTGGCTGCGTAATCTAAGCCACGAGTTGGTTCATCGAGCAAGAGAATTTGCGGGCGAGCCACCACAATCGCGGCGAAGGCGGCCCGTTGAGCCTCACCACCCGAAAGATCACGCGGATGACGTTCACGTAGGTGTAGCAAATTCAAACGTTGCAAGGTCTGTTCAATCTGCCCTGGATCAGCCGCTTGACCATGGTTGGTAAGCGTCCACGCAAGCTCTTGATCCAAACTGGGGTGAAACAGAATATCGCTGGGGTTTTGTGGCACGAAGCCAATCTGCTGAGCCAATTGCTCAACCGGGCGATTGGCGATGGGTTGTTGTTGCAGCAGCACCCGCCCACGAATTGGTTGTTGTAGGCCCACCAAATGGCGCAATAAGGTGGTTTTGCCTGAGCCATTGCGCCCCATAATTGCCACAATTTCGCCAGCATGCAAACGCACATTTACACCGTGCAACGCTGGTTGATCGGCATAACTGGCATCTAATGCTTCGGAGCGCAAGAGTTCTGCACCCAACGTGGCAACAGGCATTGGTTGGGCTTGGGACGTAATTGGCTGTTGACGCGCGGCGGCACGACCTTGCTTGATAGTCAGCGGCAAGGGCTGCCAATTAAAATGGCGGGCAACTTCGACCAATGGCGGGGCAAATGGCATCTGTGCCAAAACCAGCTGTGGTGCATCAGCTAAGCCAATTTTGCCAGCATGCATCCAGACAATTCGATCGACATATTGCACCACACGCTCTAAACGATGCTCCGAGAGCACAATCGTCAAGCCTAAATCGGCGTTGAGCTTTTGCAACGCGGTCAGGACTTCTTCGGCAGTGTGGGGATCGAGCTGCGAGGTTGGTTCATCGAGCACCAAAATTTGCGGCTGAACGGTTAATGCGGCGGCAATCGCTACGCGCTGGCGTTCGCCGCCCGACAGGCTTGTCAATGAACGATGGCGTAAATGAGCAATTTCAAGCTGATCGAGCGCTTCTTCAATTCGGCGGCGCATAATCGCTTGAGGCAAGCCAGCGTTTTCCATGGCAAAAGCCAGTTCATCCTCGACAATCTCGACCACAAACTGAGCATCGGGGTCTTGAAACACAAAACCGACCAATTCAGCCAAATCACGCGGTGAATTGCGGCGGGTATCACGGCCACATACTTTTAATTGACCTTGCCATGTGCCACCATGAAAATGGGGTATTAAGCCGTTGATTGCGCGGAGGAGGCTTGATTTGCCGCTGCCCGAAGCGCCACAAACCAATACAAACTCGCCTTCGGCAATCTGCAAAGTACAGCGATCGAGCGCTGGGGCAGTGGCTTGGGGATAGTAATAGCTAACCTGTTGAAAATCAATCACGCCGCGCTCAATTCACGCTCAATCTTTATCACGATAGCGATCAACCACGGTCGGCGTTTCGCGGCCACTCAGCACACTGACAATATCATAATCGCGCTGGCGGTTGGCAATATCATCGTTATAGCGCTTGACCTTGCGATCAAATTCATCGTGCTCCCAATTGCGCTGGGTCTCGTTATCCCAACGGCGGCGCAAATAGATTGGCCCAATTATCAAGACCAACCCACCAAGGATCATCGTTAGGGTCAAGCCAACCACAAAACCATTCATGAGTACGACCTCCTAGTAATCATGAATTATACCATTGTGATCGAGGGATCAGGGGCTGGGGATCAGGGGTCAGGGCCTAGGGATCAGATTTTGATCCACGAAGAGCACGAAGCACACGAAGGGTTCCTGTCGTATGGCCTGATCCCTGACCCCTCTATTTTAAAAAACCATGCCGCTCGGTCGCACTAAGCTGCGATCAATGCTGGCTAAATTGGGGCGGCCACACAGTGCCATCGAGCGTTGCAATTCGCGCTGCATGGTCGTCAGCACATCGGCAACTCCAGAGCTACCCGCCACTGCCAAGCCCCATAAGACTGGTCGCCCAAGCATAATTGCCTGCGCTCCTAAGGCCAAGGCTTTAAGTGCATCGCTGCCGCGCCGAATCCCGCCATCGATATAAATTTCGCACGTACTTTGGGCCAAGGCTGCGACCACTTCGGGCAACGCTTCGAGCGTGGTAACCGTACCATCAATTTGGCGGCCACCATGATTTGAAACCACGATTGCCGCCGCACCTGCCTCAGCCGCCAACAGCGCATCCTCAGCGGTCAAAATACCTTTGACGATGATGGGCAAACTGGTCACTGAGCGCAACCAAGCGATCGATTCCCAGGTTAATCCAGCATCAAACATATCGGCTTTGGGATCGGGCAAGGCATTCGGGCCAGCACGACGATAATTTTGGGCGGCTGGTACATCGCGAAAATTAGCCATACTCAAATGGGCGGGCACGCCAAAACCACTGCGCAACTCACGTTCGCGCCGCCCAAGCCACGGGCGATCGATCGTCAACATCAAGGCTTGATAACCAGCCGCCTCGGCTCGGGCGATTAATCGCTCCGACACACTGCGATCACGATAGACATACAATTGAAACCAGAGTGGGCATTCAGCAGCTGCCGCAACTTCTTCCAACGAGCGGGTGGCGAGGGTGCTGACAGTAAAAATTGAGCCAGCTTGAGCCACACCGCGGGCGGTTTCACATTCGCCCTCAGCATGCGCCAACCCATGGTAGGCCGATGGTGCAACCAAAATTGGCGAGTTAAGTGGCTTGCCTAGCAAGGTTGTCGCGGTTGAAACTTCACGCACATCAACCAAAAAGCGTGGTCGCAAACGCACCTGCTCAAACGAAAGCAGATTCGCCCGCAAGGTCACTTCATCCTCGCAGCCACCTGCATAATAATCACAGGTTGGGCCATCCAACAGCGTCATTGCCTGTTGCTCATACTCGTGGAGATTAATCGGCTTGCTCATTGCAGCGATCCTTTCGCAGCCTGAAATAATCCGGTGGCTCTAGTGTAGCAGATGCTCAAACCAATTTCGGCAGTACAATTGAGCTAATGCTTAGCGTTTGGATTGGATCACAAATCCAATTGGAATTGAAAAGATGATTAAAACCAGCAGTGCAACGATAAAATTCTCAAATCGAACAACTTCAATATCTTGATCAAGCGTTGGTTTACGACTTGCGATAATGGAGATTGAATGATTTTCAATGTCGTCACCATGCTTAATTACATAATTATCAGTATAGGAAAATTGATAATCATCATCACAATCAGGATACCCAGGCATCGATTCGATTGGTGGTAGATGTTTGTGATAGTATTGATGAATACTAGTTTCAAATGCATAACTATCTTTAGTACTATACATCGGGTATAGTGTATTATCGATATCTTGAGTGATGATTGAATTTGGTAGCATAATTGTGCCCTTCATCATTGATTGTTGATTATTTCTCCCATTGAAAGAATAACAATACATTGGATTACTGTTGAGATATTTATAATAATTGATATTAAAAATCACTAAAACCATAATAATATTTACAACTAATGCTATCTTCACCGCTTGATGTTGATATAATTCTAGCGCAAAAAAGTCAATATAAATCTTTTTGTACAGTGTTAAAAGGGTGATTACTGCTAATACAATCACTAGCGGGCCAAATTTAATATCTGTGCCTGCTCCGCTTGTATCGAGACTGTAATACCCAAATGCATTAATATCTGCTTGATATGCTAATTCTAATGGTTGGCTATCGGTTTGATCGCCTGAAACAACCTCAAGGGTAAAGGTATAATGAAATGGCTCATCAGGCAGTTGACATTGAAGTGTGTACGGTAAGCGAATATCAAAAAAACTTTCTAGTTGATACAAATGAAAATAATTATGTTGTTGACTAAGATCAATCACAAATACCTTGGAAGGATCACTTGTTAAGGCAAAACGCAATTGAACTGGTTGAATTGGGGCTGGTTCAATCGCCAGAATCTGATCGATCATAACTAAGCGTTGATCAGTTGCTAGTTGAGTAGTTGGGGTTCTTATAATTGGAATAAAACATGCGACTGGCTCTGGTGCATCGCAACCAACCAACAACAGCAGCATTCCAATCCATGACAGGCGACGTAGCATAACCTTGCTCCTTCTAAAATTGTTGTTAGAATGAGCATAGCAAGCCTAAATGGATATTAAATGGCTTTAGTGGCTGAACCAACTGTGCAACATCATGCCTAAAATGATCACCCCAAGACCTGCCAAGGTCAGTGCTGTTGGCGCAGGGCTATGCAAAATTACAATCTCGCCAACCAAGGCAAAGACGACTTCGCCTGCTTGGGTTGCCTCAACTGCTGCCAATTGGCCTTGATGGTGCTGAGCTAAATCAGTCGCTTTGAAAAATAGCACAGTTGCAATTACGCCCGCCAACAGCGCAACCAACAATGATTGAAACAGTTGGCTTGTGCTCGGCCAACCAACCGTGGTTGCCGCCAGGCCTGCTAAAATCAGCCAAAACGGCAGGCTGGCAATCGTCATGCCGAGCACTCGCTCAAATGTTGCTAAGCGCTGCCCACATAGTTGCATCATGGCGCGATTGCCCAGCGGATAGGCAAACGCGGCTATTACAACTGGCACAAAGCCCAAAAGCACCTCGCGCCAGCCAATCGCCGCTGCATGTTGCAATTGAATCACCGCCACACCCAACAAAATCAGGCCCGAAATTGCCAAACTGCGCCAATGCCAAGCAGGTTGGTTGGGTGCAGCTTTGGCTTGCAACAACGGTGCAACCAAGGCTCCAGCAATAATTGTGATCTGCCATGTGCTAGCAACCAGCCAAGCCGGAGCATATTTGGCAGCAAAACAGAGCGGTGCGTAAAATAAGCCAAAACCAATTGTGCTCCAGCATAGCCATTGCCAAGGCTGTTGCCCTAGCTCGTGCAACACCAAACCGAGTTTACCGCGCCATGCCACAATCGCCAGTAACGGAACCAGCATAAACAAATAGCGCAGGCTGGCGCTCCACAGCCAATGGCCGCCCGCCAACTCCATCAAGCGATTGAGCACAAAGGTCGAAGCAAAAAAGAGCGAGGCCAATAAGCCCAACAACAATCCACGCATAGCCTTGATCCTAGATTAAGTGTGCTGAGAATTGGCCAAGTATAGCATGCAGTGCCGAGGCCTCGCTCCTATTGAAAAGAGATTTAATCTAACACATGTTTTTGCAATGCTTGGAGTTCACCTGAAGGATCAAGACCCTGCTCTTCGAGTAAAGCCTCGCGATAGCGATCATAAATTGCCAAGGCTTCAGTTCGGCGGCCTTGATTAATTTCCAAGTTCATTGCTAAAACCACTGCCCGTTCATTCAAAATATCAAGTTTCATAGCATGCTCAAAGGCTTTTTGGGCTTGGTCAAATCGCTGTACGTCATACCATTGATTGCCGATTGAGATCCAAATTTCGGCTCCACGTCGCGCCAACGCTTTGCGTTCATGCTCAATCCATGGTGCATTGCTGCCGACTAAAAATCCTTGGCTTGCATACTCAGCGGCAACTTGTAAGCGCTCTAAGGTAGCTTCAGAACCAAGCAACGAGGTCTGTTTGATCGCTATAATATCGGCATCGATCTCCGGGTGCGGGAAGCGCAAACGATACAGCGAACCATCATACACAACACAATCAGGCAATTCTTTGCGAGTCCGTTGCAGCATTTTGCGCCAACCATCATTGCTGCTATCAAAGCCCCAAATTTTTTCACGCAATTCATCGGCAGTCATGCCGCTTGGGTTCAACAACAACAAGGCGATTAACAACATACCTTGGCGCGGAATTCGTACCTGTTTACCATCCATTTCAAGCCGCATTTGGCCCATCAAACGCACAATCAATTTTGATGCTTGGGGCATTGGCGGCAGGTTATGGCGCAGCACCCGCGCCGCAAATGGCGAATTCCATTGGGTATAGGCCTCGTTGACCAAATCAGGCAAGTGCACGGTCAGCGCCGATAACAGCACTGGCAAGCCACTTCGGCCATCAACAATTAATTGATCAAGCGCTTGCCAAGCGCGTTGAGCTTCACCAAGCTCATGGCGTTGCCAAAAAGCTTCGCTTAATAACAGGTAAAGCAAGCCTTTGGCTAATGATCCTTGGTTATCCAAACCAGCCAATGCCCGTTGTAGTAGCGGAATCGTGCCATCAATTTTAAGCGTTAAATTGGCAGCACTACGCGCCACCGCCAACCAAGCCTGATCGAGTGGGTTTTGAGCAGTGGTGGTGTCAATCTCAATCAATAGGCGTTGAAGTTGCTCAAGTGAACTATGGCGTGTGGCCTGCGATTCTAAGGCTAAGGCATAGCTAATAATGTGATAATCGACAACATTGCTCGCCCGTAATTGCTCACGCGCCAAGCGATAACGGCCAATTGCACTTGTCCAATCGCGATCAGCCAAAGCCACATCACCAAGCGTCACCAAAGCTCCATTGGCCGCCCGAATATCGGAAATTCTGGCATTATCGTAGGCTTGTTGGGCATAGCGAGCTGCATCGCTCATTTGGCCTTGGTGCAGTGCCACCAGCGCTCGTAAATTTAAGGTTTGCGATAACCCCGAGGGCGATGCCATTTCTTCCCAGAGCGAGGTTGCTTGACGCAAAAGCCGATCAGCCAAGGAATAACGTCCGGCTCGCGCCGCCGCATTGGCATAATCGCCCAAAATCAGGCCAAGCAAGCGATTAACCCCTGAATGCTCCATATGTTTGTGGGCACGCTCAAAATGGGCAATCGCCGCATCATCTTGGCCTAAGGATGCCAAATAAATCGCATGTGTCCGCAAAATTCGGGCTTGATCGGCTGGCGATAGATCGGGGTCATTCAAGTAGGGCTGAATCAAGCTATCGGCCTCGCCAATTGCCCCTTGCGCCCGCAGCATATCGGCTTTAAGTAATAGAAACATCCGTTGCTGATCAGGCTGTTGATGAATCCCAAGCAGCTGATTAACTAAGAGCAAGGCTTTTTCGGCATTGCGTAAGCCAAGGTGATAGCTGCGCACCAACAGCCAGCCAACTTTAGGCGCAAGTTGCTGCACTGGCACATCATTTAGGGCTTTGACAAGCTCACCAAAAAACCGTTCATTGTTAATTACATCAATCTGTTGAGTCAAACAATGATTGATCACATCCCAGCGTTGTAAGCGTTGCATCTTGTGCACAAACTGGAGCAGGCGTTGCTCAGTCAGATACCAATCGCCAGCTTGGGCAAAAAATTCAGTCAAATAGGCCGCCTGAGGATGCGAACGCTTACGCAAACCAACTTCAGGCAAGCGTTGTAAGCGTAAATTTGCTTCAACGATCAAGCCTGCATATTCCCAACTCATTAACAAACGGTGCAAATCGTGCTTCGGCAACAGCGTTTGGAGCAATTCAAGTGAATCGGGGGCGATCCATAGCCAAGCTTCTAAGCTATGCTGCAAGGGTTCAGGCAAACTTGCCATCACGTCTTGCATGACCCACTCAAGCGCTGATTGATTGAGTACGCCCGAGCGATTGAGCGCAAAAATACAGGGCGCAACCCAACCGTCAGTCAATTCGATCAGCTGATCAGCTTGGGCTGGGCTGAGGCTCAGTTGGCGTTTTTGGGCCAAGGCGATTAATTCGGCGTTGGTGAAGGCTAGCTCCTGCATGCCAATTACCACTAAGTGTCGTCGAATAATCCATTGTTGAATCATGGGCAAGTTGGGGATGTGCAGCGAGGTGGCAACGATATGCAGCGCTGGATTTTTCAATAATGCTACCAGCCAAGCATGTTCAGGCAAAAATGTGCCCCAAGCATCCAAGATCCGATCAAGATCGTCGATCAAAATCCAGGTTGGTTGGCGCAAACTCAAAAGCTGCTCGTGTGGATGTTCGCTAGCCAAGCCAAGCTGCTGGCAAATTGCCTGAAGTAGCAACGGTGGATCATTGGCTGACTCAAGCTGAATCAAGGCAGACGGGGCGTTGATGGAGTGCTTAAGTGCCTCTAATACTGTGGATTTACCGCTGCTGGGCAACCCAATGATTAAGACTACCCGTGGCTCATGTTGGGTCAAAGTGAGTAAACGTGGGCGTTCAACATAGGTCGGATAAAGACTCATAGCAGTTTCCTCAAGATGCTTGGTACGATGCTACCCCACCAACCATTAAGCAGTACAGCGCAATCGTGCTCAACCGTTGAGAGGCGAGGTTGTTCCAATTCGTTACCTATGTTCAATAGGATATACCGAGCTATAGAGCACATCTATGCACGTCCTAGGCTATTTCTAGATCGAATTCCTGTGTATCCACTGTATCATAGCAAAAGAATCATGAATGTAGTGGAGCAGTTATGCAACTTGTCGCACTTGATCACATTCAGTTGGCAATGCCTGCGGGCCAAGAGGCCCAAGCGCGGTGGTTTTACAGCACAATTCTTGGCCTCAACGAAGTTGCCAAGCCTATTCAATTGCAAGCTCGCGGCGGTTGTTGGTTTCGCAGTGCCACAATCGAGCTCCACCTTGGTGTAGAAGCCGATTTTCGGCCTGCTCGCAAAGCCCACCCTGCTTTTCGCGTCGCTGATCTTGGGCAGGCACGGGCTGAATTAATCAGCGCGGGTATTGCGATTGTTGAAGATGACAGCCTACCGCATGTGCGCCGTTTTTACGCCGCCGATCCCTTTGGCAATCGGATCGAGTTTGTGCAAGTTGGCGATGTGTATTAAGTTTGCTTGCAATACGTCATTAATACCGCCAATTGCTTAACTTAGATGCTAGGGATTCCTATTTATTTTGTATTTTGGGCGGCAACTACTGGCACAACTTATGCAAGCTTGTAGTTTGCTGGTCAGAGTATGCTGATTGGCAACTACTACACCAACATCCGCTCAACCATGCCCTGAAAGCACCCAAATATGCCGATATCTTCTGGTATACTGAACAACGGCGCGGCCCTCGAATGCCCGTGCTGGCCACCGCGCTGAGTGCTGCATTGTTGACACTGCGAGGGTTGCAGACCATGAAAGCAGTTTTAATGGCTGGGGGTGAAGGCTCTCGGCTCCGACCACTCACCATCAGTCGGCCCAAACCCATGGTTCCGCTGGTCGATCGACCAGTCATGGGCCATATTATTGAACTTTTGAAACGTCACGGCATCACCGATATTATCATTACGGTGCAATATCTCGCCAATATTATTCAAGATTTTTATGGCGATGGCTCGGCGTTTGATGTTGATATTTCCTATTCGGTCGAGGAAGTGCCACTTGGCACAGCTGGCGCAGTTAAATATGCTTCACGTTTAATCGACGATGATAGTGAACCAATTCTGGTCATTTCGGGCGATGCATTAACCGATTTTGATTTAACCGCCTTGATCGAAGCCCATAAACGCTCGAATGCTAAAGCCACGATTACCCTCACCCGTGTGCCCAACCCACTCGAATATGGCGTGGTAATCACCGATGATACTGGCCGAATTCGCCAATTTCTTGAAAAACCCAGTTGGGGCGAGGTTTTTTCCGATACCGTCAATACTGGAATTTATGTAATCGATCCCTGTGTGCTTGATGATATTCCGCTGGGTGAGCCGTTTGATTTCTCCAAGGATTTGTTTCCGGCCTTGTTGCGTCGCGGCGAATTGCTTTATGGCTATATTGCCGAGGGCTATTGGACTGATGTGGGCAACATCGAAGCCTATATGCGAGCTTGCTCGGATTATTTGATGGGCATGGTCAATTTGCCGCGCCTCGGCCATGATCGTGGCGATAATGTCTGGATCGAAGGCGAAGTTGAGATTGCTCCCGATGCCCAAATTCATGGGCCAGTCTTTTTTGGCCATGGGGTCAAGATCAAAGGTGGGGCGATGGTATTTGGGCCATCGGTCATCCGCGATTATACCATTATTGATTCGCGGGCGACGATTGATCGTTCGATCATGTGGCGCAACTCGTATGTTGGCGAACGCGCCGAATTACGCGGGGCGATTGTTTGTAAGCAGTGTAATATTAAAAGTCGCTCGTTGCTGTTCGAGGGCGTGGTGGTCGCCGATAGCACAATCATCAATGCTGGCGCGGTGATTCAACCCAACGTTAAAATTTGGCCCTCGAAAGAAGTTGAAGAAGGCGCGACCGTTAGTGCTTCGATTATTTGGGGTGCGCAAGGGCGGCGGGTGCTGTTTGGGCGCTACGGCATTACTGGTTTGGTCAATATCGACCTTACGCCAGAATTTTGTGCCAAACTTGGGGCGGCCTATGGAGCAATTTTGCCCAAAGATACCACCGTTACCATGAATCGCGATGCTCACTACACCCCGCGCATGCTCAAACGTGGCTTGATTGCCGGTATTCCATCGGCGGGGATTAACGTGTTGGATTTGCATTCGGTGCCAATTCCAACTGCTCGCTATTTGACCTATGCGCTGAATGCTGCTGGTGGCATGCATGTGCGGCTTTCGCCGTTCGATAATCGAGTGGTAGATATTAAATTCTTTGATCATCGTGGGCTTGATCTGGGCAGCGATATGGAGCGCAAGATCGAGAACACCTATTTTCGCGAAGATTATCGCCGCGTTTATCTCGATGAAATTGGTCGGATCACTGAAAACAGCGATTACAACTCGGTCTATATCGATAAATTTATGGAATCGCTTGATCCACATATTTTGCCCGAGTTGGAAGACCCTTGGAGTATCGTGATCGATTATGCTTCATCGAATGCAGCTCAAATTTTGGGCATTTTGCTGCGGCGCTTGAATGTTGATTTAGTTGAACTCAACGCCCAAATCGATGAAGATCGCCTGTTCCAAACCGCCGATCAATTTAATGCTGGCATGCAACGGCTCACCGCGATTGTGCCCGTGATGAATGCAGATATTGGGGTGCGGCTTGATTCGGGTGGCGAACGGATTTACGTTGTCGATGATACTGGCCATCGATTAACCGATATTGAATTGTTGGCGGCAGTCACCGCCTTGACCATGGAGGCCAACAAAGGTGGAACCGTGGCCGTGCCAGTCACCGCGCCACGCTTATTCGATAAATTGGCCGAGCGCTATGGCGGTCGCATCCAACGCACCAAAACTGCCTTGGGAGCACTCATGCAACAAGCCGCCAAATGCACCGATTTATGTGTTTTGGGCGATGGGGCTGGCAGCCTGATTTTCCCTTCGTTCTTTCCAGTGGCCGATGGCCTATTTGCGATTGTTAAATTGATGGAATTGCTGGCTCGCGCCAAAATTCCACTCTCGGAAATTCGCCGATCATTGCCACGCTCAGCCATGGCCAACCACAAAGTGCCATGTCGCTGGGAATCCAAGGGCAAAGTTATGCGGATTCTCAACGAACAATATGCCGAGCGTGCCCAAGACAACATCGATGGAATTAAGATCGATCTTGGCCCAGAGTGGGTGCTGATTCTACCTGATCCCGATGGCCCGTTTATTCATGTGATTGCTGAGGGGGTCAACGATGATCAAGCTCGGGTGTTGACCGAAAAATATGCAGGTTTAGTCATGGGGCTTCAGTAGAGTCTAGGAGTAAGCCAATAATCTGCCAAAGCATACAGCCGCTCCAAGTGTAGGAGCGGCTGTATGGTTAGAGATGGGTTTGAACTTACTTTTGCAGGCTATCGCGAATTTCGCGTAGCAACAAGACTTCTTCGCTTGGTGGTGGTGCGGTAGGAGCCTCGGCCTCTTGCTTGCGACGAGTCGAATTGATGCCCTTGACTACGAGGAATAAGACTAGTGCCACTAGGATAAAATCGATCACTGCCTGAACAAAAAGCCCATAAACAATCGGGGTTTCGCCAACCATAAATTGTAGCCCATCAACTTTGGGTTGTTTGAAGATTGCAGCAATCAATGGCATTAAAATACTATCAACCAAGGCTGTGACAATTTTGCCAAAGGCGGCTCCAATAATCACCCCAATTGCCAAATCCAGAACATTACCTTTGAAGGCAAATTCCTTGAACTCCTTAAACATCGCGTATCCTCCGGTACTATGCCACAATAGGCCATCGAGCAAACAAGCGTAGTCTAAAAGCTGCGCTTTACGGTGAAATTAACGATTATTTAAGCCAAATGCAGGTGGTTACGATGTGGCTTGCTGCTGTAGAAGCCAGAGTGAGGTGCTGCCATCGGTGGTTTGGGCTTGGCCTATGGTAGCATGGGCACTAGCAAAAGACAATTAGCCGAGGAATATTATGCAGTCACCAATTTCATTTACCCAATTAACTCTAGCTGCCACCAATATTGAGCAAATGGCGGCCTTTTATAATTCAGTTCTGTTTACTAATTTTCGTAAAATCAAGCATGGTGAGCACACGCTGTATGAGGGGTTTTTGGTTAATATTCCCTTGTTGCTCTGCCCGAATGCGATTGCTGGAGTTGTTGCTGAGCAAAGCCGCTTGCAATTTCACGTTTGTGTGCCTGATTTAGCCCGAGCGCTCGAAAAAGTGGTGCAGCATGGCGGCACGATCGTCACGCCCCCAAGTGCAGGCGGCATCAAAGCGGCAATCGTGGCTGATCCCGATGGCAATAGCCTTGAGTTAATTCAAGAATAATTAATCGTTGCTCAAAACTGCTGTCAATACCGTGATCGCCTGTCGATATTCGGCCAAGGGCAAACGCTCTTGGGGCGTGTGATCAAGCGCGGCATCGCCTGGGCCATAGGCTACGACTGGGCAACCCCAAGCTGGCCCAACTACATTCATGTCGGCGGTGCCAGTTTTTTGCACATAGCGCGGTTGCTGACCATTGGCGCGAAAAACTCGCCCAAAGCGCCGCGCAATACTCGATGTCCGTTCGCTGCTAAAAGCGGGAGTCGCCCCACTCACCTTTAAATGAGCATAGTTGGGCAGCAGTTGTTGCAGCATCGCGGTATATGCCGCCGGATCAAGATCTAACGGCAAACGGGCATTGACCAGCAACTCGCACCAATCGCGCAAGCCATCGCCGCCCGATTCGATGCGTACCAAACTTGGCAAAAGTTGATCGAAGGCTCGTTCGCGGCCTTGGTTGATCGAATCGGCATGCAGGGTGATGGTTTGCCATAATTCACAGCCATGTTCGGCGGCGGTATGGCTAGCGTGCGCCGAATGTGCCGCATCTTGCTCGATGCGAATTTGCGCCCGCAAGTTGCCTTTATAGCCCAAGGTTAGCCGATCCGCTCCGCTTGGTTCGCCGACGATACACCAGATTGGCGCAGCCATAGTTTGGGCAACAAAATGTGCACCTTTGGATGACGCAACTTCTTCTTCGACACAACCAACCACAATCACCCGATAGGCTAGGCGTTGTTCGGCATGAGCGCGGGCGGCGGCGGCGATAAATGTGGCTAACGAGCCTTTGGCATCAACCGCACCGCGGCCCCATAGCTCGCCATCGCGCACCTCAACTGGAATATGGCCTGGCACCGTGTCCATATGTCCAAGCAACACGACGGTTTCAGCAGCAGCGCCAATCACGCCAACTGCATTGCCAACCGCATCAATATGCGCATCGAAGCCAAACTGATTCATCTGCTCAACCAATAATTGGGCGATTGCGGCCTCGTCGCCCGAAACACTGGGCGTTGCCACCATTGCCTCAATTAACTGTAAAGCCTGTTGATCGTTCATGCGCTAGGCTCCTCGAACATGCTGCGTAAGGTTGCTACCACGCGCTCTAATTCAGCCCAATCAATCACCAATGGCGGCAACAAGCGCAGCACATTACTGCCCGAATTAAGCGCAATAATCTGATGTTGGTTCATCAGTTTTTGCAGATAGGGCGCAACTTTTTCCTTGAGTTCAATTCCCACCATCAAGCCTAAGCCGCGCACCTCGCGAATTTTGGGTGAGTTGATCGAACGCAATTGAGCGAGCAGCCAATCGCCTTTTTCAGCAGTTTGATCAACCAATTGTTCTGCATGAATTACCCGCAGCGAAGCCCGCGCCGCTGCGCAAGCCAAGGGGTTGCCGCCAAAGGTCGAGCCATGAGTGCCAGTCGCCAATGCGCCAACTCGCTGATTGATCACGACTGCGCCCATTGGCATGCCGCCGCCCAAGGCTTTGGCCAAACAAACTAAATCTGGCTCTAAGTCAAAATGCTCAAAGCCAAACATGCGCCCAGTGCGGCCAAAGCCCGTTTGTACTTCATCAAGAATTAATAAGGCTCCCCGTTCGCGGCAAATTGTTTGGGCTGCTTGCAAAAATTCGGCAGTTGCAGGCCGAATCCCGCCCTCGCCTTGGACAACTTCAATAATTAAAGCGGCAGTTTGCTCGTTGATCGCGCTTTGCAACCGCTCGATATTATTGTAGGGAATATGGCTGAAATCGGGTACAAGCGGCATAAATGGCTCGCGGTAGTGGCTCTCCCAGGTGGCGCTCAAGGCTCCAAAGGTTCGACCATGAAAGCCACGCATGGTGGCCACAATTGCAGTGCGGCCTGTAGCCATTCGGGCAAATTTCAAGGCGGCTTCGACCGCTTCTGTACCGCTGTTGCACAAGAAGACCCGTTGAAATTCAGCCGGAAACAATTGCACCAACTCGGCTTGCAGTAAAGCCCGTTGATCGTTATGAAAGGCCTCGGGGCAAACCGTCAAGGTTGCGGCTTGCTCAGCGATTGCCTGCACCACCGTTGGGTGACAATGGCCGATGTTGGCAACCCCAATCCCTGAACCACAATCAAGATAAGCTTGGCCGTGATCGTCGTAGAGGGTTGCGCCGCTGCCCCGCACCAGCGTAATTGGACGCTTAGCGTATACTCCAGCGCTATGGGCATCTTCTAAACTTGCAAATGGTTGTTGTTCAGTCATGGTTTGGTTCCTAGCAACTCAGCCGCTTATTCAATGATCGTTCCATGGCCAGCAAGGGCTGCGCTAATCGGTTGGTCACGGCGACCATCGCCAATGATTACGCGGTGTACACCAGCTTCGAGTGCAGTTTGTGCTCCCAGTAATTTTTTCTTCATACGGCCTTGCGCTAGTTTTTCGGTTGCTTGGGCTAATTCGGTTCGTGGTAAGCGATCAATCAAACTGCTTTCGTCGGGAAAATTGCGATACAAGCCGCTGACATTGGTCAACAGCAAGAGCGTTTCCGCTTCCAAGGCTGCTGCTACACTGGCCGCGCCGCGATCACCATCAATATTTAGTGGTTCGCCCGCCTTGCTCACCGCCAATGGCGCAATTACTGGCAAATAGCCAGCGCTTAGCAAGGTTTGCAGCAAACCCCGATTAACTTGATCGATGCTGCCAGTCCAGTCGTCGCGAATGACCCGCACGCGACCGTTTTCGACCGCGCGAACATTGGTTTTGCGGGTGCCTTGCAATAAGCCGCCATCGATGCCAGATAGACCCAAGGCGTTGACTCCCAAGCCCCGCAAACGCTCAACAAATTGGCGATTGAGTAAGGCGGTCGCCATCATAAAAATTTCGAGCGTGCGCCGATCAGTTTGGCGGCTGGTGTGGCCTGATGGCGAGGTGATGAAGCGGGGCGGATGCCCAAGCTGCTCGCCAAGCGTGTTGGCTCCATCCGAGCCACCGTGAAACAGCACAATTGGTTGGCCTTGGGCGGCAAGTCCGGCAATATCAGCACAAAGGTTGCTATAATCGATCCCCGCCGCCCCGCCAATTTTTATTACTAGCATGATTTTTCCTTATTTGATCCACGAAGAGCACGCAGGATGAGGGTTCAGGTTATATGTAATGGTTTACTATCCCTCACCCCCTAACCCCCTCTCCCGCCCGCGAGGCGAGGGGGAACCGCTCCAGGAGTGCTCCCCTCGCCCGCCGTGGGAGAAGGGCTGGGGGTGAGGGAACGAAATGAGCTTTCAATCCATAGCCTATACTGGATGCAACCCAGTAAACTCCAGCCCCAAGCGCTCATTGAAGCCATGCATCAAATTCAAGCATTGGATGGCGGCTCCGGCTGCACCCTTCATCAAGTTATCGAGGGCACACAGCGCGACCACGCGGCCAGTCGCTTCGTCGAGTGCCCAGCCAATATCGGCATAATTGCTGCCAGCCAAGATTTTTGGCTCAGGATGGCGGTGCAAACCACTGCGATCATGGACAATTCTCAGAAATGGTTGTTCGGCAGCGGCAGCGCGATAGGCTCGCCAGAGATCACGCTCGTTGACCGAGCCTTGGGTAAACACATGACAGGTTGCCAAAGCTCCGCGCACCATTTCCACCGATGTGATTGAAATATGCACATTTTCAAGGCCATGGGCTTGTACGATTTCGGCAGTGTGGCGATGGCCAACTGGCGCAAACGAGCGCACCACGCCTGATCGTTCGGCATGATGGCTGCCATCGTTGGCAACCGCGCCTGCCTCAGACGAACCAACCTTGACTTCAGCGACCATAGGCTTGGTTTGATCGATCAAGCCTGCTTTGACCAAAGGCAACAAGGCCAAGTTAATGGCCGTGGCGTTGCAGCCCACGCCGCTCACATAGCGAGTTGAGCGAATTTGCTCGCGATATAATTCGGGCAAGCCATAAACAAAACGCTCAATCCATTGCGGGGCAGGGTGGGGTTCGCCATACCAACGGCTATAGGCTTCGGGGTCGCGCAAACGAAAATCGGCAGAACAATCGATTAATGCTTGACCAAGGCCCGCGTAATGCTCAATATTTTTGGCGGCTGAGCCATGCGGCAAGGCCAAAATCAACACATCACAAGGCTCCAAAGTGCTTTGTGGGCTATAGCGCAACTCCGTGCGACCACGCAAATTGGGGTGAGTGCTGTAGACATATTGGCCTGCTAAGCGTTCGCTGGTGACCTGACGCACCTCGACATGGGGATGCCCCAACAATAAACGCAGCAATTCACCACCGACATAGCCCGAGCCACCAACTATCGAAACTGAAAGCATAACAACCTCAAATGGCTACAGCCCGCCGCCTATTGCGCTTGAGCTAGCACATAATCAACAATTCGTTCGGGAATATTCACGCCAGTTGTGCTGATGCTGTTGCGAAATTCCATGGTGTAATTGACTTCGTTAACCAAATAGCGGCCTTCGGCAGTCTCGAAGATATCGATTGCCACCACACCGCCACCAACTGCGTTGGCCGCACCGATACAAATATCGGCTAAGGCTGGTGTGATTGAGCAATTTGAGGCTTGACCACCCCGCGCAGTATTGGTGATCCAGTGGCCGCTAGTGCGATAAATCGCCGCAATACACTCATCGCCAACCACAAATGCCCGAATATCACGGCCACCTGGTTTGTTGACATATTCTTGAATGTAGAAAATTGCATGCTGATAATTGCCCAAGGTGTCGCGATGCTCAAGCACCGCCTCGGCAGCTTCGCGATCGTTGATCTTCGAGACCAAGCGACCCCACGAGCCAATCACTGGCTTCAACACCACCGGATATCCCAAGCTTTCAATCGCTTCGAGTGCTGAATCTTGAGTGTAGGCCAGCAAACAACGTGGCGATGGCACGCTGTTGCGTAACAACGCTTGCGTGGTCAAAAATTTATCGCCACAGGTCAAGGCCACGTTATAATTATTGACCGTTGGAATGCCAGCATCGTTCAAGGTTTTGAGTGTGTACAAGGCTCGACCATGGTGCAACGAACGCTCAATAATCACATCAGGAAATTGTTCGCGCACTTGGCGATTGGCTTGCAAAGCATTCAAATCAAACCATGTCTGATCATCATCAATCCGCTCAAATTGGACATTGCGCCGCTCAAACTCAGTAATCAGCAGCTTTTCTTCAACCCGAATTCGGGAACACAACATACCTACACGCATTGACATAACTCCCTTACTCGCCCCAGTCTTCTTCGACTTCGGGTGCTAATTCCAACACAACTGGATTCAGGCTGACGACTTCGAGTTCTGCGCCACAATCGGGGCATGGCACGATCTCGCCATCCAAAATATCGGCTGCCAACGCGATCGTTGCTTCACATTCTGGGCATGCTGCACTCATTTGTTTAATTCCTTTATTGAGTAGGGGTCGGGATTTAGAAGTACCCTCACCCCCAACCCCTCTCCCACCGAGCGGGCGAGGGGAGTTAATTATTCCGATAGCCAAAAGAATAGCCTTACCCTCTGCGCCTCTGCGTTAAAACTTCCTGATCCCTGATCCCTGATCCCTCGCCCCTTCGTGGATCAAAATTGAGCGATCACTGCCTGCACCACCTCAGCCGTCGTCGCCGTACCAGCCAGATCTGGTGTGTATGGCCCATTCGCCAAGACCGCTTGAATTGCGGTTTGCAAACGCTCGGCGTAGCTGTTCAAGCCCACAAATTCCAGCATCAACACGCTAGCGCTCAAGGTTGCCAATGGATTAGCGATGCCTTGGCCGGCAATATCCGGTGCGCTACCATGCACAGGCTCGAATACCGCCGTGCGCGTGCCATAATTGGCCGATGCTGCCAAACCAAGCCCGCCACCCCAAACGCTAGCTACATCTGAGAGAATATCGCCAAACAAATTGGTAGTGACCAACACCTCAAAGCGTTCGGGAGCACGCGCCAATTGATAAGCAGCGTTATCGACTAACATTTCTTCAACTTGTAAATCGGGCGCATCGCTTAGCACGCGCAGTGCAGTTTCGCGGAACAAACCACAGGTTTTGCGCAGCACATTGGCTTTGTGTACCACCGTGATTTTGCGGCGGCCAGTGCGTTGGGCATATTGGACTGCCCATTGCACGATGCGTTCGCTGGCTTGGCGGGTGATAATTCGTTGCGCCGTGGCGCGTTCATCGCCCTCGCGGGTTTCTTGGCCGCTATACAAACCCTCGGTATTTTCGCGTACCACCACCAAATTGACTCCAGCGCGGGCGTTGGCCAGCGGCGGCGTTTGGACTGGCCGTACACAAGCATACAAATCAAGCGCTTTGCGCATGCCAACAATTGGGCTGCGATAGCCAGCGACCCGTTGCGATGGTGAGCTAACTGCGCCAAACAAGGTGGCATTGGCCGCTTGGACAGCCGCTAAAGTTTGTTCGGGCAAGGCGTTGCCAGTGCGCTGAAAGGTTTCCCAACCAGCCTCGGCTTCGACAAATTCGGCGGGCACTGCTAAGGCTTCGAGCACTTGGCGGGCTGCTTGCACCACTTCGCGGCCAATCCCATCGCCAGCAATCAAACACAACCTGGTCATGTTTAGGCTCCTGTCGCGGGAAAGCGACCATGGCGACGGTAGAATGGCACGATTCCGCCTTCAGCCCAGACTTCACGCATCCAGCCTTCTGGTGGTGGTAGTTGAATTTGGTTGGCATTGTTGGTGATCAGGCCAGCAGCCAAATCAAAATCCACAAGATCGCCATCAGCAACTTGCTCGCGAATATCGGTGGTGAAACAGGGAATGCCCAAGTTCAAGGCGTTGCGGAAGAAAATGCGGGCAAATAGCGGAGCGATAATTGCGCCAACCCCGCAGCGCTTCAAGGCCAAGGGAGCATATTCGCGGCTTGAACCACAGCCAAAGTTTGGCCCAGCAATAATCAAATCGCCTGGCTCAACGTTGGGAGCGAAATCGGGCCGCGCTTCGATAAAGGCATAGCGCCGCACATCGTCGTTTGCGCCCAACATGTAGGGAGCATAACGGCCTGGAACCATCTGATCAGTGTTGACATCATTTCCAAAAACCCAAATCCGTGGCATAGTGCTGACTCCTGTGCAATTGCAAAAATTAGGCGAAAACTGCTTGCTCAGTGCTATCAAGCACATTGCGTGGATGGGTGATGTAGCCCGTGACGGCGGTGGCAGCGGCAACTTCAGGTGAGGCCAAGTAGATATTGGCTCCTGGGCTGCCCATCCGTCCGCGGAAATTGCGATTGCCAGTGAAAACACAGACTTCATCGGGAGCCAACACGCCCATATGGCGGCCAATGCATGCGCCACAACCAGGCGTACCGATTGTCGCTCCGGCAGCCAACAAGGTAGCCAATGTGCCATCGCTGGCGGCGCGATGCAGGCTTTCGCTCGAAGCAGGCACGACAATCATGCGCACATTCGGAGCCAAACGCCGCCCCTTGAGGATGCTAGCAGCGGCAGCCATATCTTCGTAATGGCCGTTGGTGCAGGTGCCGAGATACACGACATCGACCGCTACTCGCCCAACATCAGCCAAATCAACCACGTTATCGACATAATGCGGCACGCTAACTTGTGGTTCGAGGGTGCTCAAATCGCATTCAACCACGCGGCTGTAGCTTGCATCAGCCTCAACCCGCAACCATTCTGGCACGGGATGTTCAGCGCCCAAGCCAGTTGGGGCAACGATTCCGGCTTTGGCTCCAACTTCAATCGACAAGGTTGCCAAGGTCATGCGTTCGCGCCACGAAAGAAAATCAACCCCGTGCCACTCAACACTTTGGTAGGTTGCGCCATCGGCTCGTAGCGTGCGAGCTGCCCACAAGCCAAAATCTTTGACGCTCACGCCCGGCTGAAAATTGCCCACAGCATTGACCCGCACGGTTTCGGGAACGCGGAACCAAGTTTGTCCAGTGGCGAGGGCGAGCGCGATATCGGTCGTGCCCATGCCTGAGCCAAAGGCCGCCGCCGCACCATAGCCAGTGCTATGCGAATCGCTGCCAATCACCAGCATGCCCGGCTGCACCAGCCCTTCTTCAATCAAGACAGGGTGCGAGATGCCGCGACCGACATCAAACAAATGGCTGATACCTTGTTGGGCAACCCAACGCCGTACTTGCTGTTGCTGCTCGGCTTGGCGCACGGTGGCGGCTGGGGCAACATGGTCGATCACCACTGCAACTTTGTCGCGATCCCAGACGCGTTCAGCACCCAATTCGTTGTGCAAGGTTTCGATAATGCTGGGCGAGAGGCTATCGTGCATCATCACCAAATCGACGTTGACTACCACCATATCGCCTGCTTGCACGTCGCTACGACCGGAAGCATGCCCCAAGATTTGCTCGGCAAATGTCTGACCCATTGCGAAAACTCCCCAAAAATAGCTGAAAAATGACACATCAAGGTATAGCAAGCTAGGGCATTGAAATAGCAATTTCAATTGCCTGCTCGAAAAATCGTTAGGCTGCTTGGAGGGTGCTTGAGCGCAGCAGCGCATCCACCTCGTCGAGCGTCAACGGCTGATCATCGGCGGCAGCTTTGAGTTGGGCTGCAATCGCGATAATCGTGGTGTCGCTCAGATCCAAACCTAGGGCGTTGGCGCGGCTTTGCAAAGCATGGCGACCAGTTAGGCGATGCCCAATCAGCACGTTGCGTTCGCGCCCAAAAGCCTTGGGATCGATCGCTTCGTAGGTGCTGGGATTGGCCAAAACAGCCTTGGTATGCAGGCCAGCTTTGTGAGCAAAGGCGGTTTCGCTGGTGATACAGGCATTGAACGGCACTTGAATGCCCAAGATTGCCGCAACTGTGTGATCTAGTTGGGCCAACATTGGCAAGGCGTAGTCTGCAACACTTTCAGGTTCGGAGAGGTAGAGGCGGGCAATTAAGCCGCTGAGTGCGGCGATGCCGTTGCGTTCGCCAATGCCAAGAATTGTGGTATCGATGTGGGTTGCGCCCGCTTCGAGTGCTGCATAGGCATTGGCAATTGCACAGCCGCCATCGTTGTGGCCATGAAATTCAATGTCGCAGCGAACTGCATTGCGGACTGCGCCAACCACTCGCTCAACATCGCGCGGCGTGGCAATGCCCACGGTATCGGCGATGCCAACCCGCTGCACCCCAAGCAAATCGACAGCTTGGTAGACGCGCAACAAATCGGGCAGTGGCGTGCGAAATGAATCTTCGCAGGAGAACCGAACTTCGATATTACGTTCTTGGAGGAAACGCACGACCGGGCCAACTTCGGCCAAAATCGCTTCAATTGAGCGACCATGGCTCCATTGGCGCAGATAGGGTGATGTGCCAAAGAGGATATTTACGCCAGCCACGCCACATTCAGCGGCGAGCCGCACGTCATCAAGGTTACAACGGGTGTGGGTCAGCAGCTTGGTGTTGCCGAGCGGCAAGGCTGCGATGGTGCGCAAATCTGCCGCACTTTGCGGCGAGGCGCAGGGAGAGGTCATTTCGATATATTCAACGCCAAACTGAATCAGCAAATTGGCGATGGTAAGGCGATCTTCGGTGCTGAAATGGGCGTTGGCCCATTGTTCGCCTTCGCGTAAGGTGGTATCAACGATTGCAAACTGACGGGTCATGAAAGCACAATCCTTCCGCAAGAACATCCGGTGAACAATTCAGGGCGAACAGCCGCAGGGCGGTGGATATGGCTGATGCGTTTAAGTTGCTTGAGTATGGCCATGGGAAAATCCTTTCAAACCGACGTTGGATACAAAAAAACTCGCCGTTTTGTGCGGCGAGCCTTGGTGTTTATTGAGCGCGTGAAGTGTTGTTTAGACGCGACGCAATAACCCAGACTCGCTGCCTGGCTTCTTTGCGCTACGTTTTTTCGAGTTCAGGTACAATTGTTGACTGAACATAGTAACAAACTCCACAAACCATCAAAAGTTCTGTCGCGAAGCATAGCAGGCAGGTTTGAGTTTGTCAAGTGATGATTTTTGGGCATCGGGGATCGGTTGTTGGGGGTCGGGGAGATCAATTTTAATAACCCTGCTGTTCATATTTAATTTTTCAAGTAACCGATAGATAAAATACAAGTATACGCCTGATGTGAGTGATAACGAAAAAATCCCTTGACAAAGCAAGACGGAAGTCCCACGATGGATGTGCTTACCAACCATCAACAGGAGTTCCGTCAATGCCCAGTATACCATTTTCTGATGTGAT